>NZ_CADBFF010000036.1:0-15307 GCF_902793885.1 uncultured Succiniclasticum sp. | reverse complement strand
TTTCCTCTGCTTCTAACTTCACCTTGTGTGACATAACAAAACTCCCCCTATGATTAACAGTTTATTTTTTCACTGTCTCTCATAGAGGGAGCATATCAATTTATTTTCCACGGCTGTTTTGTTATAATAAGTAAAGAGAAGGTACGCTGATAAGGAGGCAAATCAGTGAAAATGAATCTAACAAATAATAAATACAGGGCGTTTGCGCAGGGAATCATTGCCCTTGTATGTGCGTTTTTTATCATAGCCGCAGGTTTTCCTGCCATTACTTGCGCCGGCAGCGGAACAAAAACAGTCAGAGTAGGTTATTACGAGAACGAAGTGTTTCAGGAAGGCGCTAAGCAAGGTGCGGTTAAGACCGGCTACGCTTACGAGTATTACCGCAAACTTTCTGAATACACGGGCTGGAAGTACGAATATGTGTACGGCGGTTACGGAGACCTGTATCAGATGCTCCTGGAGGGTGAGATCGATCTGCTGGCCGGTCTTGCCTGGCGTGAAGAACGCGCTGCACTGGTCGGTTATCCGGACGGCGTTATGGGCAGCGAGTCCTATTATCTCATTAAGCATGACGCAGACGCTACGATCAACGCTAATCCTGAAACACTGAACGGACACACAATCGGTGTATTGGACAGCGCTATGGTCGGCGTCCTGAAGAAGTACCTTGACGACCATCACGTGACTGCAAAAATTATTACGTTTCCCGAGCATACGCTTTTATTCCGAGCCTTTGATTCTCAGGAGGTGGATGTTCTCGCTGTCGAGAGCGATGGAGCCCGGGGGCGGGCGCATGCGGAGGTGCTGACTGTTTTCGGTACATCGGATTATTATCTGTGTGTCAATAAAAAACGGCCGGACCTGTTGGCTCAGTTAAATTCCGCACAGTCGCTGCTGGCTGCCGAGGAGCCCAATTACCTGAACTCTCTGAAGGAGAAGTATTATTCGGCCAGTGTTACGGCGCGGGCCTTTTCACAGACAGAACGGAATTGGATACGTACGCATACCACACTTCATGTTGGTTATCTGGATCATTATCTGCCTTACAGTAACACCGATGAGCAGGGGAAAGTGACAGGTATCGTCAAAGATTTCATCCCTGCTATGTTAAAGACGCTGGGCTTGCAGAACATCTCCGTAACGTACGACGGTTACAAGAGTTACGATGAGATGATCGCTGCCATCATCGCAGGCAGGATTGACGTGGCATTTCCCGTTGGCGGCGGGCTGTATTACTCGGAAGAAAATGGAATCTACCTGTCAAATCCGGTCTCTTCATCAACGGCTGCATTGGTCTACAAAGGGGATTTCACTGAAAAAACTACCGAACACTTTGCCGTGAATCAAAACAACCGTATGCAGTTTTACTTTGTCCGGACAAATTATCCGAAAGCCAAAATCACGTTCTATCCGTCAAGCGAGGATTGCCTTTCCGCAGTGCTTGCCGGTAAAGCAGGATGTGTTACGTTGGACGGTCTGCGGGCGAACGACATCCTTCGGAACCGGCAGTATGAAGGTCTGTTCCTTCGCCAGTCGAGCTATAACGACGCCCATTGCTTCGGCGTAGAGATTGGCAACGAAGGGCTGTTGAAACTGCTGAACCGCGGCGTCAATGTGCTGGGCAAAGATTATGCGCAGAATATTTCGTTCCGATATACCGGAGGACTGTATTCCTACAGTTTCAAGGATGCGCTTGCGGATCATATGGCTGTAGTCGCTCCAATCCTTCTTACTATTGCTGCCCTCCTTGTTTTTCTGCTTTTCCGGGATATAAGACGCTCCAAAGAAGAAATCAAAGAAAAGGAAGCGGCCCGCGTCACGCTTGAGGAAAAAAACAACGAGCTGGCAGAGAGCCAGAAGGCGCTTTCGGAAGCATTGGTTGTAGCGGAGCATGCGAATCGTGCCAAGACCGTTTTCCTCAACAACATGTCTCATGATATCCGCACGCCCATGAATGCCATCGTAGGCTTTACGGCATTGGCCGCGTCCCATATTGATAATAAAGAACAGGTACAGGATTATCTTGGAAAAATCTCTGTGTCCAGCCAGCATCTCCTGTCGCTGATCAACGATGTGCTGGATATGAGCCGTATCGAAAGCGGCAAAGTTACCATTGAGGAAGCTGATGTCCATCTGCCTGATGTAATCCATGACCTGCGGACGATCATTCAATCCAATATAGCATCAAAGCAGCTGGATTTGTTCATCGATACACAGGACGTAACCCATGAGGATATTATCACTGATAAGCTCCGCCTGAATCAGGTGCTGCTGAACATTCTGTCCAACGCAATCAAGTTCACGCCTGCAGGCGGTACGATCAGCTTCCGGGTTATCGAGAAGCCGTCTCCTGCCGCAAATCTTGCCAACTTTGAATTCCGGATCAAGGATAACGGCATTGGTATGAGTGAAGAATTTCAGAAGACAATCTTTGAAGCATTCACTCGTGAAAAAACCAGCACTGTCAGCGGAATCCAGGGAACCGGGCTGGGCATGGCCATCACCAAAAGTATTGTCGATATGATGGGCGGCGTGGTGACCGTTCATTCGGAAGAAGGCAAAGGGAGCGAATTCATTGTGAATCTGCCCTGTAAAATCAGCGGCGTTTCCGCCAAGTTTGAACCGTTGCCCGAACTGAATGGTCTTCGCGCGCTTGTGGCAGATGACGATACTAACACGTGTCTTTCTGTTTGTTCCATGTTGCGGGAAATCGGCATGAGGCCCGACTGGACAAACTACGGAAAAGAAGCCGTGGTCCGCGCAAAGGAAGCCATGGATCAGGCGGATGAGTTCCGCGTCTATATTATCGACTGGCTCATGCCGGATCTGAACGGCATAGAAACGGTGCGAAGAATTCGCAGGGTGATTGGCGACAGCGCACCCATAATCATCCTGACAGCATACGACTGGGCGGATATTGAAGAAGAGGCAAGAGAAGCAGGGGTGACAGCGTTCTGCTCTAAGCCGTTGTTTATGTCTGAATTACGAAGCGTGCTTGCAAAACCGTTTATGACAACCCAGGAGCAGCCGGAACAAAAACAACAGGAAGCCGCGTCCGATTTTTCCGGGAAGCGCGTGTTGCTGGCAGAAGACAATGAATTGAACCAGATGATCGCGGAGGCTATCCTGACCGAAAACGGTTTCCATGTTGAAATTGTCGGCGATGGGGCGGAGGCCGTACAGAAAGTGAAAGCCGCGCCGGCCGGATACTACGACGTCATCCTGATGGATATCCAGATGCCTAATATGGACGGTTATGAAGCATCCAAGCAGATCCGTGCGCTGGAGGATAAGCAAAAAGCAGCGGTCCCAATCGTTGCCGTCACGGCGAATGCATTTGAGGAAGACCGGAAGAATGCGTTGGAAGCCGGAATGAACGGACATCTGGCAAAGCCGTATGATATCCCGGCGATGCTTGAAACATTGAAGAATCTGCTGAGCTGAACAGATAAGAACTGAATAAAAACAGCTGTGGGATTTCATTTCCACGGCTGTTTTGTTGCGGGTAGATATTAAGAATAAATGAATCGTTAAAGAAAATTAAAATTTTAGTTTTTATTTAAAAAGTTTAAAATACCTTACATATCCTAAATTTCGGATAATACCGCTCCGTAAATCTGTTATAATTCAAAATGAAAATGATATTGCTCTTTGAAAACTGAATAACGCCTGAATCAACATACCTGACGCTCAATTCATAAACCTAACTGAAATGAAAGAGAATTGGAGTTACGCATACAAATCTTGCTATGATTTTGAAAGACAAGGCGGTAATTATGATTCGTAACGCTGTAAAAGAAGACGCTGAAAAAATTCTTGCAATCTATTCTTACTATGTAAAAAACACTGCAATCTCGTTTGAGCTTGACGTGCCGTCGCTGGATGAGTTTCAGGGGCGAATCGTCCGCACGCTGGAAAGATATCCTTATCTCGTTTTGGAAGAGAAGGGAGTTATTCTGGGGTATGCGTATGCCGGTGTTTTTAAAAACAGGGCCGCGTATGACCATTGCTGTGAGGTTTCCATTTATGTTGAACGACATGCAAAAGGACGCGGTTACGGCCGAATGCTTTACGAGGCGCTTGAGACTGCGTTAAAAAAGTCGGGCATTCTGAACTTGTACGCCTGTATAGCGGATCCCGTCACCGAGGATGAATATCTGACCAGGAGCAGCGAGTATTTTCACAGTCATCTCGGTTATACTAAGGTTGGCCGGTTCCATAACTGCGGATATAAATTCAACCGCTGGTATAATATGATCTGGATGGAGAAAATAATTGGAGAACATCAGAAGAATTGAACCCCCTTTTTCTCTACGAAACCTCAAACCGTGATATACTGGATTACAAAGATATCTCCGTGCTTCTATTATATGGAGGTGACTTCGGATGGCAATCAATAACCAGAAGCTGAAGCTGTTGTATCTCGTTAAGATTTTTACTGAGGATACGGATGACCAGCATGCGCTTACGCTGTCGCAGATCGTGGACAAACTGCACGCCTACGGGGTGAACGCGGAACGGAAGACGCTGTACCAGGACTTTGAACTGTTGCGTGATTTCGGGGTGGATATCATCGGCGTACAGATGCAGCGCAGCTACTATTACCACATCGGCAACCGTGACTTTGAACTGCCGGAACTCAAACTGTTGGTGGATTCCGTGCAGTCAGCCAAGTTCATCACGGACAAGAAATCCAATGCGCTGATCCGGAAACTGGAGGGCATGGTCAGCAAGTATGAGGCGAGGCAGCTCCAGCGGCAGGTCATCATCTCCGGGCGTGTCAAGGCCATGAACGAAAGTATTTATTTTAATGTAGATAAACTGCATGAAGCCATCGGTACGGGCAGTCAGATCAAGTTCAAGTACTTCCAGTGGAACTTAAAAAAAGAGATGGAGCTCCGGAAGGGCGGCGCGTGGTATCAGGTGAGTCCCTGCGGCCTGATGTGGGACGACGAGAATTATTATCTGGTAGGCTATGATGCGGAAGACGAGAAGATCAAGCACTACCGGGTGGACAAGATGCTTCGTATTTCGCTGGTTAACAGGAAACGGGAAGGGAAGGAACAGTTCAAGGCTTTCAACATGCCCCGGTACACTAAGAGCCTGTTCGGTATGTACGGCGGTGAAGAGATACAGGTCACGCTGGAGGCGGAGAACGGGATGGTGGGGGTCCTGATTGACCGGTTTGGTAAGGATATGCCTGTCAAGAAGGTGGATGAAACCCACTTCCGCACGATTGTGAACGTAGCGGTCAGCAATCAGTTCCTGGGTTGGATCATGGCGCTAGGAAAAGGCGTACGGATCATAGGGCCGGATAGCGTCGTCCGGCGCATGAAAGAGGAAATCCAGCAGATAAGCAGGATGTATGAAGACGGGTGAGGCCTGCTATAGTCTGCTGGAATTGTAAAAGTTGGCAGAATAATACAAAAAGGAAACATTGCCATTTTCCGTTATAGTCAAGATAAAAATGAAAATAATTCAGCAAAAATAAAATCAGCAAAAATGTAATTTAGAAAGGAGAATCGCCGACATGAAAATGAAAATCAGCAGGTTGATTCGTAACGCGGGTGTTCTGTGTATAGGTCTGATGTCGCTGCCTGTTTCCACGTTTGCGTCTTCTGATATCGTTTCCAACGAAAAACCTGATGCGGCAAAGATCAACAGGGCCCGGCGGATTATAGCGGCGCTGCAGCATGAATTGGAGGATCTTTCGGAGCGGGGAAACGGTCCTTTTTTGGCTTCAATCTATGATGCGGAGGGGAATCTGGTCGCAAAGATGCCCAATACGGTTGCGCTGGACAAGTGTTCCCATAATCATGCGGAGATGAATGCCATAAGGGTGGCGGAGGAAAAGCTGGGTACCTATGACCTGGGCCCGTTTAACCTGAAGCTCTACACAACTTCTGAACCTTGTTCCATGTGTATGGGCGGTATTATGTGGTCGGGCATAAGGGAAGTCTATTACGGCGTGCCTTCCGAATCCGTGGAAAGGATCACGGGGTTTGATGAAGGCTTCAAACCCGGATGGCTGGAAGAGTTTAAGAAGCGTGGTATCACCGTGTACGGAAACATTGAGCGGGAGTTAGGCGAGCAGGCGCTTAGAAACTATATGGAGAAGGGTGGAACGATCTATCAGCCGCAGCGGTAAAGCGGAGGCTGCTGCAAGTGCCGGTATTTTTACGGTTGTACATATGCTTGTCGCTGTTTATGTATAGAAATAACCTGCAAAATGGAAGATTGATTTTTTTCATAATGAGTCCTGTTACTCCCAGTTCCACGGTTTTTTGCGAATCACTCCGTCCGCAAAGGGAAAGAATATGGACAGCAGGCCGAAGAGGAGCAACAGCCAGCAGTACCACACGTAGGGGATGAAGTCCAGGGAGGTTACTTCGCCGGTTCCGTAGTAGGCGTTGACCAGCGCCGTGGCGCTGAGCATCTGAGCCCCGTAAGGCAAAAAGCCCTGCACGATGCAGGAGAAAATGTCTAAAAGGGATGCGGTTTTTCTTGGATCAACCCGGTAGGCGCGGCTGACTTCTTTGGCCACGTTTCCGCTGATGACGATGGCTACGGTGTTGTTGGCGGTAGCGCAGTCGGTCAGGGATACCAGCGCCGCGATGCCAAGCTGTGCGGAACGGGCGCCTTTCATCATGGTCTGCAGTTTTTGCACCAGCCAGGCCAGGCCGCCGTTATGCATCACCAGTTCGGACATGCCTGCGCAGAACAGGGTCAGGAAGAACACTTCGTCCATACTGGTGAAGCCCTTCCAGATGTTCTGGGCAAAGATGAAAAGATCGATGCTGCCTGTCAGCATGCCGATTATGCCGGACAGAAAGATGCCACAGGTCAGTACGAGGAAGACGTTCATTCCCAAGAGGGCCATGAGCAGAACGGCCAGGTAAGGCAATACTTTCAGCGGGTCAAAGGCCAGACCGGCGATGTTCACCGCGTGTTCCGGACGCCCGATGAACAGCAGAATGAGCATGGTAAGGACGGCTGCAGGCAAGGCGATATAAAAGTTGAGGCGGAATTTATCCTTCATTTCGCAGCCCTGGCTTTTGGTGGCTGCGATGGTGGTGTCGGAAATCATGGAAAGGTTGTCGCCGAACATGGCGCCCCCGATACAGGCGCCAACCATCAGGGGCATGGAAAGCCCACCCTTATCGGCCAGGCCTGCCGCGATCGGCACGATCGCTCCAATGGTTCCCATGGAGGTGCCGGTAGCGGTGCCCATGAAAGCGGAGATAATGAACATGCCGGTTGTCAGGTACTGTGGTGCAATGACGGAAAGCCCCAGGTTGACCGTGGCATCACGCCCGCCCATGGCGCCGGCTACGGCAGAAAATGCGCCTGCCAGTACGTAGATGAGCAGCATCGTGATAACATCTTCTTTGGACGCGCCCCGGGAAAAGATGTGTATGCTTTTGTTGAAGGGCTCCCGGGTCATGGCGAAAGAGGTGATGACCGCAAAGAACATAGCCGTTACCGACGGGAACTGGTAGAAGGCCATCTGCACTCCCCGGGCCTGTTGGATGAGACCTGCGCCCAGGTAGATGACGATAAAAACTGCAAACGGCAGCAGGGCGCTGCCGCTGACTTTGGTGTTTTGTTCCGGTGTGTACATAGTATTTCTTCTTTCTGTGAATAGAATTTGCAATAGATTTATCTGCTTTGCAATGTGCCTATCATACCATTATCCTTCTATTTTTACAAGTGAAACCGAATGGCGGAGGTGACCAACTATGAAAGTAGGAAAAAATTTTCTGAAAAAGCTTACGGGTTTTATCATCGCGGCGGTATTCTTTGCAGGGTGCCTCTGCATGGGATTTGCGGCGGAGGCAGGCTATTCTCCAAAGTACTGGTATGATAAGGACGGAATTTTTCATGAGCAGCATAACTCCCACCACTATGCCAAGGACGAGAGAGGTCGGCTCTCCAGACAGGTCGAGGTTGTGATGCATTACTGGTATGACAGGGAAGGGAACAAGCATGAAATAATCACGTCTTCTGAAAGAACAAGCGAACATACGATTTCGGCGGCGCTGTCGGCAAAATCCCGGATACGGTACTGGTATGATGAAAAGGGGATTTTTCATAAAGAGTATACGTTTTTCACGCCCCGCGGCGACAAAGATACAGAGCTTGTGTGGTATGATAAGGACGGGAAGCAATATGGTAAGGAATACGGGTACGTAGTCATTAACGGACAAACTCTTTACCGGGAAAGCGTCACGACCTACGATGCAAAAGGCTGGCGGCATATTAATATTTTCTGGATTTATCCGGATAAAAGCCGGCGCGACAAGCATATCTGGTTTGACGACAAGGGTGAGCGCCATGAAGAGTGGAAGTAAATAGAAAGGGCTGGTCATGCAATGCTCATGGAGCGGTCCTGTTACAGATAATTCTGTGAAAAGGTACGAGCCTTTTTACACCCGTAACGACAGGTTGCATTCCGCATTAAAACGCCGCAGCCGGGAATTAAATCCTGACTGCGGCATGTTGGTTTTTCTTAGGCTTCTGTCTTCATAACAGACTTATAAGCGGGACGAATGATTTTGTTGGAAGTGATTAACTCTTCCAGCCGGTGTGCTGACCAGCCGACGATACGCGCGATGGCAAAAAACGCTATAAAGAGCGACGGCGGTACATCGAGCATATAATAGAGGGCGCCGCTGTAAAAATCGATGTTGGGATCGGGCGGTTGCGGCAGATTCCGGGCTTTGGCAATAATTCCGGGCGCCACGGCCTCCATATTTTCGAGAAGAGCCAGTTCATCGTCGAAACAGCCCTTTTCGCGGACAAGCTGCCGAAGATAGTCCTTGAGGATAATTTTCCGCGGATCGGAGATCGTATAAACCGCGTGTCCTATACCGTAAATCAGTCCCGTCCTGTCGAAGGCTTCCTTATTGACGATTTTTTGAATGTAAGCGGCCACTTCATCGCGGTCATACCAGTCTCTGACGTGTTCGCGAATGTCGCTCATCATACTTATAAACCGCAGGTTCGCGCCGCCGTGACGCGAGCCTTTCAACGAGGCCATGGCCGCCGTCATCGTCGAATAGGTATCCGAACCTGCCGAAGTTACGACGCGGGCCGTGAAGGACGAATTGTTCCCGCCGCCGTGTTCCATATGCAAAATCAGAGCGGTATCAAGAATTTTAGCCTCAAGGGGCGTATATTTCCTGTCGGGACGCAGGAGGCTTAGCAGATTTTCCGCCGCGGAAAGGCTCGGGTCGGGCAGGTGGATATACATGCTGCCGCCTTTTTTGTAGTGATTGTACGAGTGGTACGCATACGCAGCGAACTGCGGAAAGGTGCTGATCATTTCGAGGCACTGACGCAGCGAATTGCCCACACTGTTATCAAGTACGTTGTGGTCGTAGTAGGAATAGGCAAGGATGCTTCGCATCATGGATTTCATAATGTCGCCGGTGGGAGCTTCCATGATAATATCGCGTGTGAAGTTGGCAGGCAATGTCCGCGCCTCGCCCAACACGGTTTTAAATTCGGCCAGTTCCTTGTCGTCGGGGAGTACGCCCATGATCAGAAGGTAAGCAATTTTCTCAAAGCCGAGTTCGTCTCCGAGATCTTCAATCAGCTCGTTGATCCTGTGCCCGCGATACCAAAGTTCGCCGTCGCAGGGCTGTTTCTTACCATCAACATTTTTTTCCGAGATTATCTGGGAAATGTTCGTAAGTCCCGCAAGGACTCCTTTGCCATCTTCGTTGCGCAATCCGCTTTTCACGCCGTATTCTTTATAAAGCGAGGGATCGATATAGTCGTTACGCTTTAAAAGGTCAACATGGTTTTGCACAAAACTTTCGATTAAACTCACGTTAAAACCTCCTCAATCCGGTTGCATTCTTTAGTATGATTATAACAAATAAGTAGTTAAATGCAAGCAAGTCCCTGCTCTTTTGCTTTTACAAAAAAGAAAACCACACAAAATTTCGATTTAGTTCAACAGACACGGTGTTTATTTTCTGTGGCTGTTTTGTTATAATTAAAATAAAGTACGTTCAGCGGAAAAAGGACAATGGATATCACTTTGAAAAACGATTACCGAACGGTGTTTATATAAATGAGTTTTCGTATTCTAACAAGCCATAAGGATGAGAGAAAGTAATCATCGTATTGTAATAGGCATCAGACGGGATCCGGATAAGCAGGTCCGGATGAAGGGAGTCATTTATGAGCGGGATAAACGATGAGAAAGACAGGCTCATCATAGAAGAACTGTCCGTAACAAACCGTCTTCTTACCGATTTGACAAAGGCGGGAAGCTGGGTTGTCAACTATGCGCCTGACGGTTCTGTGGCGTCCGTGCAGTGGGGCGACGGTTTCCGCAGGCTGATGGGCTATAGTGACCGGAGTGACTTTCCGGATGAAATCGAATCATTTGTGCGGGGCATTCACCCGGAAGACCGGGAGGTTTTTATCGGTGATACGACCGTCAATGCATTTAATGAAGACATCATGTGCAAAAAAGGCTATGAATTCCGCTTCCGCAGAAAGGATGGCTCGACCCGGTGGTTTCGCAGCAAAGGGATACTGTACCGGGACGCGGAGGGGAAGCCACTGAAGTTCAGGGGCGTGACGATCGAAATAAGCCGGGAGAAGGAACTGGATACGCTTTACGCACAGCTGCAAAACGAA
Organism: uncultured Succiniclasticum sp.; assembly: GCF_902793885.1. Lineage (NCBI taxonomy): Bacteria > Bacillati > Bacillota > Negativicutes > Acidaminococcales > Acidaminococcaceae > Succiniclasticum > uncultured Succiniclasticum sp. The sequence goes on along the minus strand of NZ_CADBFF010000036.1, from coordinate 4,651 downwards.
TCTGCGTCCCTTAATACCATTCATGAAATGCTCGGATCCGGCAAATGGACGATGGATTTTGATGAAAAAGGCGTGATGTCCCGGGTCTACTGGAGCGACGAATTCCGGAGGATGCTCGGGTATCAAGACGTGGAGGACTTTCCGGATGTACTCGAATCCTGGTCCAACCTGCTGCATCCTGATGACAGGGAGCGCGTACTGAAGGCGTATAATGAAACGATTTCCGACTATACCGGTCAAAAGACCTATGACGTGGAGTACCGTCTGCGGACGAAAAACAGAGGGTACCGCTGGTACCGGGCTGTCGGCAAACCCACACGCCGCCCTGACGGTACCCCCATAACCTATGTAGGCGTTTTCCTGGATATCACAGAACAAAAGGAAATGATGCGGGAACTGGCGGAACAGCGGGAATCGCTGAGTGTTGCGCTGGAAGAGGCCAACAAGGCAAACAAGGCAAAGACTGCGTTTCTGTCCAATATGAGCCATGAAATCCGGACACCGATGAATGCGATCATCGGACTGGACCGAATCGCATTGAATGACCCCGGCATTTCTGAAACGACGCGGGAGCACCTTGAGAAAATGGGGATATCGGCTCAGCATCTTCTCAGCATAATCAATGACATTCTTGACATGAGCCGCGTCGAATCCGGACATATGGTTGTGAAAAATGAAGAGTTTTCGTTAGCAAAACTGTTGACCCAGGTCAATACGATTATCAGCGGACAGTGCAGGGACAAAGGCCTTGCGTATGAATGCCGTGTGAACGGCCCGGTCTGCGATTATTATATTGGCGACGACATGAAGTTGCGGCAGGTTATGATCAATATCCTCGGAAATGCGGTCAAGTTTACACCGTCCGGGGGTACCGTTACATTCGTTGTGGAATCCATTGCACGATTCAATGGAAAGTCCACGTTGCGCTTTATCATCAGCGATACAGGTATTGGGATGAGTCAGGAGTTTCTTCCCAAGCTGTTCGACGCGTTCAGTCAGGAGGATTCGTCCAGAGCAAGCCGCTACGGCAGCACCGGTTTAGGTATGGCCATAACCAAGAATATTATTGAGCTGATGAACGGAACGGTTTCCGTAGAGAGCGAAAAGAATAAAGGAACGACGTTTACTGTCACGGTTACGCTGACCGACTGCGACCACCAAAACGACGGGGAAGCGGAAACTGTTCTGCATACCCATGAACTGTGCGTATTGGTGATCGATGATGATCCGATCGCCTGTGAACATGCGCAGCTTGTGTTAGGGCAGGTGGGCGTGAATTGTGAAAAGGCATTGTCCGGAGCAGAAGGCTTACAGATGGTGAAAGTACGCTATGCCAGACGGGAGCCCTATAACCTGATTCTGATGGATTTGCGCATGCCTGATATGGACGGACTGGAAACGACGCGTCAAATTCGGGCTGCTGTGGGCAACGAAACGCCGGTGATCATACTTACTTCATATAGTTGGGATGAAATTGTGGAGGAAGCCAGAGAGGCCGGCGTTGACACATTTGTTGCCAAACCGCTTTTTTCCGGGGTGGTGCTTGATGAGTTCAGGAAGGCTTTCGAAAAGAAGAATACGAAACTTGTCCAGGAGACGACGGATCTCAAAGGCCGCAGAGTATTATTGGCGGAAGATGTCGCAGTAAACGCCGAAATCATGATGATGGTGCTCTCCATGCGTGAGATACAGGTGGATCACGCGGAAAATGGGCGTTTTGCCGTAGAAATGTTTGCGAAACATGAAGAGGGTTATTACGATGCGATTCTGATGGATTTGCGGATGCCTGAAATGGACGGACTGGAGGCGACCCGGAGGATCAGGGCTATGAACCGGTCTGATGCAAAGAGTATCCCTGTCATAGCGTTAACGGCAGATGCCTTTGATGAGGATGTACAACACAGTATGCAGGCAGGAATGAATGCGCACCTGTGTAAACCGGTAGAACCGGATGTATTGTTTAAAACGTTAGAAAGTCTTTTACACGATCAGTCAGAGAAGCGCACAAGCTGAGACCGGCTTGTCATTACATTGCAACCTTGCTGTGAGCCATGCGACGCAGCTTTTTGACTTTATGAAAATCCTGCCATATGATATAATCAAAAAATATTTTCCATCAGCGTCAATTTTGATGAACCTGTCTTGTATATAATAATAAAAGGATTTTTACAGATAACTGTTAGAGGAGGATCCTACAATGTCGATTAACAAAAACGAAATCACAAAAGAAATGGTTGCAAAAGCAATGCAATGCAAGAATGCTGACGAACTGATTGCGCTGGCAAAGACCGGCGGTTTTGAACTGACCCGGGAAGAAGCCGAAGCGTTTATGGCGGAGCTGGTCGACGTTGAGCTTGATGCCAACACGCTGAAAAATGTAGCGGGTGGCGGCTTCTGCTATACAGATTGCCGGTCCGTATGTGGTGATTATGTGGAATTTATGAATGGGTAAGAAAACATTGATTCATTCGTATTCACACTGACAAATCCTCATTTTTAACAGAAAATGATTCAACAGCTGTGGAACTTCAACATCCACGGCTGTTTTGATTTGATGGTCTTAGAAAGAAACAGACAATATAGAGACGAAGGAATTAGTATTTCCGTAACGCTTTGGAGGCGGTTTTTATGAATTCGGATATGAAACGGAATTTTTCATTGTTGTCAGGGCCGCTGGCATTTTTACTGCTGCGGCTTGCAGCGCAGTCGTTTGGCAGCGCGGCGGCAAGCGCTCTGGGAATGGCGGCCTGGATGGCGCTGTGGTGGGTATTCCGTCCGGTGGGAATTGCGGTGACGGCGCTGTTGCCGATTGCCGTCAATGCAGTATTGAATCTGATTCCCAGCGGGCACGTAATCAGTAATTATTTTTCGGAAATCGTAGTGCTGCTGCTGGGGGCTGACCTGATTTGTCTGACATGGAGCCGTACCGGTCTGGATCGGCGTGTGGCCGTGAAAGCGTTATGCGGTATCGGCACGTCCATGCGGCAGCAGATTGTAGCGTGGCTGGGAGCTTCTGTAGTTCTCTCCGTCTTTCTGCCTAACGTGGTGGTAGCGGCGATTCTTTGCCCCATTGCGGCAGCCATGCTGAAGTTTGTGAACGGAGGGGAAGAACCGGATGTTCGGCAATCCGCGCCGATTCTGCTGGCAATTGGCTGGGGCAGCGGCATCGGCGGCTTCGGTTCTCCCATCGGAGGCGCGGCAAATCTGGTGGCCATTGCCTACTTGGAGCAGCTTACGGGACATGAATTCATGTATGTGGACTGGGTGTTGCGGTTCGTACCGATTCTGTTTCTGGTTTTTCTTTTAAATCTGTTCTTTCTCTGGCAGATCAATCGCACTACACAGGATTTAAACGGATCTGCTTCCTATTTTAAAAAGCTGAACGAAGAGTTTGGACCGCTGAAGCGGGGCGAAAAGATAGGGCTGACATTATTTGTGTTGGCTACGATGCTGGCATTCCTCCGTCCTCTTTATGCGGAAGTGTTGCCCGGGTTGAAACCTGCCTATTCATTTCTTACGTTAGGCCTTCTGATGTTTGTGCTGCGTGATGAGAATGACGAAGTGATGATGGACTGGAAATATGCGGAGAGCCATGTTATGTGGGGCATGATGTTCCTCTTTGCCAGCGGCATGGCCCTGGGACGCATGCTGATTGAAACCGGGGCGGTAAAGCAGTTGACGGCTTTAATTGCGTCAAGCGGGCCTTCCGGCGGACTGGGAACCGTTGCGCTGTTTGCAGCGTTTGGCTGTTTTCTTACGGAACTGTCCAGCAATACGGCAGCCGCTTCTATCGCGCTGCCGGTCGTCATCAGCATTACCCAGGCTATCGGACTGAACCCGGTGCCCTATATGTTACTTACAGTAGTGGCGGTGAACTGTGCATATGTTCTGCCGGTTTCTACCCGTGCGATTCCGGTATCTTACGGACTGGACGCCGGGCTTCAAATCCGCAAGGGCCTGCGGCTGACCATTCTCAATGTACTCCTGGTAACGGCTTTGGGCTGGTTCTGCATAAACTATGTACCATTTTTCTCAAGATTTTAAAACTATTGTATGGCGGATTTCAATTTTGTAGAGTAAATGATTCAACAGCCGTGGAACGATAAGCAGAGGTTTTTCTTGGCGCTAAAACCCAATAAAATTCAGGGATGCTTGAGAAAGCATCCACGTTTTGCAGCTAAGATTTATTCGCCCCGCACCGCTGCATCTTCTTCAATTTCAGCTTTCCAGTCATCATCAATGCATGCACAGCAGCGCATGGAAGACATGGCTTCGCCAACTACTTTGTAGTTGAGCGCAGTGCCGCGTCTGCCCGAGAGCAGGACACACTATATTTTTGTATCCGCTTTCGACAAATTGTGGTATAATAGTACATAGTATAAAGTAAAAAATGGAGAAAGCGCCAAACTCTCATTTGGGGACGGGAAGATTTGTGCGTGGGCGCCTGCTCCGGGATATCCGGGGACAAGCGGCCGGAGTTTACCCGGATGCCCAAAGGGGTAAAAGAGGGTCAGGAAATGTAGAATCGTGATTATGATATAGGGAGGTAATTACCGGTGAATTCTATGCGAACTAAAGTTACTTTGCTTGCAGTTTGCGCAATGATCGTTTCACTGGGTATCATTGCTTTTGTCGGCGCCGTTTCTGTTAA
>NZ_CADBFF010000035.1:0-17961 GCF_902793885.1 uncultured Succiniclasticum sp. | reverse complement strand
TCATCTGAACGAAATCGCAGATGAATCATATGAGTATATAGATTGAATTCAACCACTACAAGGGGATTTTAAAATTTGCGCAAAACTATTGACACTATCATATGTTTGTCTCTTTGTAACTTAACTTACCAGCATTCTATTGTTTGTTCGAGAGAGCTGCCACTGCACCGTGCCGCAAAATCTGACCAAAAGGGACAAATAAAACAGTCGTGGAAATTTAACTCCACGACTGTCAGCATAGATATTTTCTTGCTGTGATAATTTATCTCCAAACTACTTTCATGATATTACGATAATTTTCATCCAGGTAATTAATGATTACACTGAATAACTGATACACTTCGTTTCCGTCCAACTTATCCTTATCGGTAACCAGGCAGACATCAAGCATCAGGTCGCCCCGTTCATCAAAGAACAGCTTAAACGGTTTGTACATCATATTTTGCCCGTTAATCAGCTTCAGAAGATCAGCAGCATTTTCATCTTTCAAAGCCAGTGGCGCAATCTGTACACGGATGATGGAAAAAATACTGTCATCAATAATTACTATGGTCGGAAGCTGCTGTCCTTCCACTCCGAGGAAAGACCGGAACACAACAGTATGTTGTTCGTTCCCTTCAAGTTCTTCCATCTGGAAAACCTTAATCTTCTGTTCCTCCAAAAATGAATTGAATTGTTCAGCTTTGTTGTTCATGTTAAATTCCTCCATTCGTTTAGATTTTCAACAACAAAAATATCATCTTCTCCAAACCCTTCATAATTAGTTACTTTTTATTTCCGGTTCATCTGTTCGCTGGTCAACTTGTACATCAGTGCATTACAGATAGCCGCGGCCACGTTGCTGCCGCCCTTCCGTCCAACCGCCACGATGTACGGTACGCCGCTGGACATAATGATTTCCTTCGACTGTACCACATTAACAAACCCCACTGGCACACCGATGACCAGCGCTGGTTTTATTTTTCCCTCTTTTACCAGTTCGTCCAACCGTACCAGCGCAGTGGGTGCATTACCTACCGCAATGATGACCGGTCCTTTCAGGGTCGCCGCTTTTTCCATGCAGGCGGCGGCACGGGTGCTTCCCGCTTCTTTTGCCCGGGCTGCCACGTCCGTGTCACTCATAAAGCATACGGCGTTCCCGTTCAGTTTGGCCAGTGCGGCTTTATTGATACCCGTCTGTGCCATCTTGGTATCCGTCACAATAGTAAAACCGCCATTTTTCATAATGGCCAGTGTATCCGCTACCACATTGTCACTAAACCGCATGGTGCGGGCATAATCAAAATCCGCTGCGGTGTGAATGCAACGTTTGATGATGCTTTCTTTATCCGGATCCAATTTTAACTCGCCTAATTCTTCTGTAATAATTTCAAAACTGCGCTTTTCGATATCCATTGGCAGTACATTTTCCAGATTCATTTGATACCCCTTTGATTACTGATTATAATTCTATTTTTCGGTTTCCGCGATTTTACATTTTAGCATTCCAATGTTCAGGCAACAAAACTGTACTTTAATTATATACAAACAACTATAATTTAACAATATGCAGTTTGCATTATTTTTCAATTCCTTCCCTGGCAGGAATTCCTCTGTCAAAAGGATGCTTGCGTTTGCAAATCTCTGAAACGTAATCAGCCAGTTCCAACAGCTCCGGCGACGGATTACGTCCTGTCATTACCACTTCCAGATGTTCCGGCTTGTGTTTCAGAAAATCAATCAACAGACTTTCATCCAACAGATGAGTTCCGCAGGCGCCGATTACTTCATCCAGTACCAGCAGGTCTGTCCCTTCTTGACGACAGTATGAAGCCAGTTCCTGTATAAATTCATTGTGGCTTTGCAATACGTCTGCCTTTTCCTGTTCATTCATCTGAAACGAAAACTTGGTCAGCGGTTTGCCGCGGAACACAGTTACTCCCGGCAGTAAGGAAAGAGTATGCAGCTCTCCCGTTTCCCTGCCTTTCAGAAACTGCCCCAAAACAACATGCAGGCCCCGTCCGCTGGCACGCAAAATCAAGCCCAGCGCAGCTGTGGTCTTTCCCTTTCCGTCACCGGTATAAATATGGATCAGGCCCAGTTTGCTTTTATCCATGTAAAGTACTTCTCCCTCTGAATTTCAGAAAACGTCAGTCAGTATTTCCGTAACAGCACAAATCGGCCGATAAACCAATCCGCTAATTATTCGCCCAGCCCTTTTTCTACGATTGCATAAACCTTTTCCATGTCCAGATTCTCACGCACACTCTGGGCCAGCAGATCATACTGATGCTGTTTATATTCCTGATAGTCAATCACTTTTACATCGTCCATGCTCAGACCTTTTCTGGCCAACAGCGCTTCTACAACTTTTGCGGCAATACCTTCCCCGTCAAAAATGCCGTGGATATAGGTTCCGTAAACCTGCATACCGCCTCGTACCGTCTGGCTTCCTTCCGCAAACGGTTCCGCCTTTTCGTTGATGGGTTCCACCGTATTCAATGCTTTCGTTTCTTCCAGTTTGGTTATGCCGCTGTGGATCTCATACCCGTAAAACTCCCTGCCGCTTAAACCGGAGAAAATGCCTTCCACCCGGTTAAAATGTCCTTTCATCTGGATGGTACGTTTATTCTCTACAAATTCCGTTTCCGTATTCAGCAGGGCCATACCGGTGGTCACGCTTCCCGCATGCCCGCTGTCAAAGCCGAAAGGATCGGACAGGCTGCGGCCCAGCATCTGATACCCGCCGCAAATACCAAAAACTACCGTACCGTTATTCGCTTTATGCAGCACGGCAGTTTCCAGACCGTTCTGCCGCATCCACTTTAAATCGTCAATGGTATTTTTGGTACCGGGCAGGATGATCATATCCGGATTGCCCAGTTCTTCCGTGCTCTTAACATAACGCAGGGACACGCCGTCAATCAGTTCAAACACATTGAAATCCGTAAAATTGGACATACGGGGGAATTTAATCACAGCGATGTCAATTAAAGCATTCTTACTTTTCACCTGGGTCAGGCGTTCCGATAAACTGTCCTCATCTTCAATATCCACATTCATCATAGGCAATACTCCGATAACCGGAATGCCGGTCTTTTCTTCCAGCATGTCCAGACCGGGTTTCAGGATGCTCACATCGCCGCGGAATTTATTGATGATAACGCCTTTTACCATGGTCCGTTCTTCCGGTTCCAGCAGCATCAGGGTTCCGTAAATCGAAGCGAACACGCCGCCGCGGTCAATATCGGCTACTAACAATACCGGGGATTTTGCCATTTTGGCCATGCCCATGTTGACGATATCCTGGGCTTTCAGATTGATTTCCGCCGGGCTTCCGGCGCCTTCAATGACCATGATATCGCTCTGGTCTGCCAGGGTATTGTACGCTTTCATGATATCGGGAATCAGCTTTGTCTTATATTTGTAATACTCCACCGCCGGCATCGTACCAATAGCCACGCCGTTGACAATGACCTGGGAACCGCTGTCGCTGGTGGGTTTCAGCAGGATCGGGTTCATCAGCACGCTGGGTTTGACCCCGGCCGCCTCGGCCTGCACTACCTGGGCCCGCCCCATTTCCGCGCCTTCCGCCGTAATAAAGGAGTTTAAGGCCATGTTCTGGGATTTAAAAGGATTGACCCGTTTGCCATCCTGATGAAAAATTCGGCACAGTGCTGCCGTAACCAGGCTTTTTCCTGCGTTTGACATGGTACCCTGTATCATAATTGCTTTAGCCATTTTATTCACTCTCTTTCATTAAAAAATCAACGATATCATGATATGTTTCAATATCACGTTCCAACGGATGCCCGGTTTTTGTTTCCGCGGCAATCACCGGTCCCCTGCCCCGGGTATGTTTCCCTGTCACACTGCTGGTCACATGATCGCCGCAAATTACAATGCGTAGAGGTTCTTCCGCCGTATCCAGCAGCGGCTCTAAAAACTCTTTATCAATACGGGAGATAAAATCAGCCTTGCCTTCATAATCATGGCGGTGGGCCGCTTCATCGGTCCCGTTAAAATGCGTCATCACAAAGGGGAAACGCGCCAGCATCTTACGGGTAACCGCCAGCTTCTCCCTGATATTGGTATCTGTATCCGCCGTACAATAGGACAGTTCCGGCACTTCCATTTTCAATGCTTTGCCAATGCCCCGGACGATTTCGGTCTGACAGACCAGAGCGCCTTTCATCCCATTCAGTGTTTCAAAGGATGGCATTTCCGTCCGGCAGGAAGCGCCCCACGGATACAATTTATAGGTCAGGTCATTCCGATTATATTGCTGTAAGATTCCATCCGTTTCCTGCATAAACAGTTTCATGGCAAGGGAAGAAGACTTCAGTTCAGCCAGCAGTTCTTCTACCGGTAATCCCATACTTTCATGAGGCGGCGCGGTCTGAATCCCCAATACGCTTTCATTCCGGTCCATCACCAGCAGATTCCGGTAACCGGACAGATGAATGAACTCTATATCAGGCGTCAGGGAACTGAACTGTCCTGCCATGGTTTCCATCTCACGGAAAGAAAGCCCCATACCGTTAAAGGAAACCAGGCGGCCGCTGCTGTCCTGGGAAACCACATTGCAGCGCAGCACCATCTCATACTCGGAAACATCCCGATTCTGGGCCAGCAATTCCAGATACGCCCTGTTAGTGGGAAAGGCTTCTTTCGGAACACCCAGAAGCCGCAGGATGCAGGTCAGGCTTTCGGGTACTACATCCTTTTCACAGATACTGACCTGAGACAGTTTTCCTTCTTTGATCAATCTGTCTATGTTAGGGTGAAACGCACGGGAAAACGGAGTCTGTCCGTTCCAGGCAGGAATCGGATCGTCACCCAGTCCGTCAATTAATATAATTAAACATGTCATGTTTCACAAGTTCCTTCATAATTTTGATCAGCTTACGGTTATCCCGGCGCGTCTTCACGGCAATCCGGTAATAGCCTTCAGACAATCCGTGATAGTTGGAACAGTCCCTGATCAGGACATGGTGTTTCTTTAACTTTTCCGGCCAGGGATAATTATGCGTTGTTTTAATCAAAAGGTAGTTGGCCGCGCCTTCGAACACCTGCAGCTTGATGAGGCGCAGCTGCGTTATCAGATACGCTTTTTCTACCGCGATCAGCTCACGGGTCTCCACAAGATAATCCGTTTCCTCCATAGCGGCAATACCGGCCGCCTGCGCCAGCGCGGAAACATTCCAATCCTGTCCGGAAGCATACAATTTGTCTATCAGGGCCGCATCGGAAGTCAGGCAGAAACCAAGCCGCACTCCCGGTATGGCAAATATTTTCGTAAAGGCTTTCAAAATAATCAGATTAGGATAACCGGTCAGTTGGTCGATCAGTGTATAATTCTCCCTGTCCTGCACAAAATCGAGAAAACATTCATCTACCAGTAACGGGATATGCAATTCTTTGCAATGCTGCAATATCTCTAACAGCAATGCTTTATCCATCAGTTTTCCCGTGGGGTTATTGGGATTGCAAAGCACCACCATCTCTGTCCGCTTGGTAATAGCTTTCAGGATTTCTGAAGTAACAACAAACTCATCCTTTTCCTGTAATGTAAAATAATCAATCTTGCTGCCTGCTGTCAGCGCGGCCTTTTCATAATCCGCAAAGGTAGGCGCCAATACCAGCGTCCGTTTCGGCTGTAATGCAGTCATAAGCCGGAACAGTACATCGGCTGCCCCGTTGCCGCAGTAAAACATCTCTGCTGGCAGGGAAAAATACCGGCTGAGCCTGTCCCGCAGTTCCCTGCAAAACGGGTCCGGATAGTTCACACACCCCGCAATCGCATCCTTCAAGGCACGGCGGACACCGGCAGGTATTCCCAACGGATTGATATTCGCGGAATAATCCAACATATCCTTATTGCACTTTAAAGAAGGGTCACTGTATATATCACCACCGTGAACATATCGGTACATGGATAAACTCTCCTTTATCGAATGAATTGCAACATTCCGATGCAAACAGCAAAACAGGTGCCTTTTGGCAAAGAAAACGATAGCAGAAACTGCAAAAGCAGCAAAGCAACGCCTTATCCCGCCGCAAACAGATATATTGCACGCAACAGGCTGAAGCCAAGCAGTCCGGTGATGGACGTAAAGTACATCAGCAGGTTCATCTGCTTAATATGCAAAGAAGCCGCATGTTCTAAATCGTCCCCTATGGTTTCCTTATGCACCAGTTTACCAAAATAATAATGGTCACCACCCAGCATCAGATGCAACGCGCCTGCCGCTACGGATTCCGTCTGGGCCGAATTGGGACTTAAATGATGGTACCGGTCACGCCAGAAAATTTTCCAGGCGTTTTTTGCATCCAGTCCGGTAAAAAAACTGGCTGCCATCATACAGAAAGCACAGATGCGCGCCGGAATAAAATTCGCTATGTCATCAAGCTTGGCAGCATACCGGCCGATATACAGGAACTTTTCATCCTTATAGCCGATCATACTGTCCATGGTGTTAATACCCTTATATAAAAAGGCCAGCGGCGCACCGCCGATAAACATATACAACATGGGTGCAATTATACCATCTGCCGTATTCTCCGCAACGGTTTCCACCGCACCCTTGATCACTTCTTCTTCCGAAAGTTCGGCGGTATCCCGTCCCACGATCCAGGACAACATCTTTCTTCCCAGCGGAAGGTCGTGGGCTTCCAGCGCGTCATAGACCTTCATGCTTTCATCACGCAGGGAACGGGTGCAGAAAATCTGGTAACACATGATGGTTTCGATGGCAAAACGCAGCCAGGGATGTACGTGTCCCGCAGCCAGCAAAATCAGGTACGGAACCGAAAAAGACAAAATGCAGACAACCAGTACAAGGACAAATCCGCCCCGCAGCAATTTGTCCGGGTCTGTTCCGCTGACAGCCCTCACCCGTTTTTCCAGCCAGCTGATCAGGTTGCCGATTAAAATAATCGGATGGGGCCAACCGTGAGGATCACCGATTGCCAAGTCCAGCAGAAAACCGCAGACAATGGCGCCTAACAACATCATATATAAAACGCCTCTTTAATAAAAGGATTGGTATTTCACTTAATATGAACAAATCAACATCAAACTCGCAAATACAAAAGTTCCAGCATAAACGACAGAACTGATTACTGTTCAGCGTGCTTCTGCTGATAACGGATGCAGGCTTTTACGAAATTTTCCGCAAACCTGATATTGCCCCACAGATGCAGATGGGGATACCCTGCGTACAGCGTTCCGTTTGCCTGGGCTGCAGGCCAGGAAACCGCTTTTCCAGCCTTTTGCGCCGTAAAGGCAGCACCGTTCTGATCACTGTCAGAATAATGAAATTCATGGGCATGAATGGAATCACCGGCTTTGCACAGCACATTGTCTGTGTTCGCAGTCATATTGACATAACCGAAACGCACCAGCCGGTCTGTCATCCAACAGGAGCCTTGCACTGCACCCACCCAGGGATATAAAGTATCATTGTCCCTGTAGCCTTCCATCAGGTACATGAAGCCGCCGCATTCCGCATAACAGGGCAGCCCTGCCGCCAGTTTTTCACGCATGTCTGTAAGCAGCGAAGTATTCTCACTCAGCTTCTTTGCGTATAATTCCGGATAGCCGCCGCCCAGAAATACACCGTCACATTCCGGCAACGCCGTATCCTGCAGCGGACTGAAAGGAACAATCTCCGCACCCATCATGGACAACAAATCTAATGAATCCTGATAATAAAAGCAGAATGCCTTATCCTGCGCCACCGCAATTTTAACGTTCCCTAACGGTGTAATATCCAACGATTCATATTCCAGCGGCTCTGCTGTCTGAGCCAGGGCCACCAGCCCTTCCAAATCTATGGATTCCTTAGCCTGCTCAGCCAAGCGATCCACAATGGTTTCCAGCGTTCCAATCTCTCCCGCAGTCACAAGACCCAGGTGCCGGCTTTCCAGATTGCATTCCGGCAGGTGCGGAAAATAACCGAGCGCCTTAACGCCCGTTTCCTTTTCAATCACATCTTTATAAAACAGGTACGTCATCTTTTTAATATTGTTGAAGATGACTCCCTGTACGTTACTGTCTGTTCGGAACTCCTTAAAGCCTTTTATAATGGCAGCCATGGAAACAGCTGCGCCTTTTCCATTGATAATCAATACCACCGGTGCTTTTACAGTACGTGCCAGGTCGTACGCGCTGGCTTCCGTGGTTTTGCCCATGCCGTCGTAAAAACCCATGGCGCCTTCCAAGATGGCCACATCAGAATCTTTGCTGTTTTTTGCCAGCAGCCGTTTTACATTCTCCGGGCCGGTAAGAAACAAATCCAGATTACGGGATTTTGCCCCAATCACCTTCGAATGGAACATGGGGTCGATATAGTCAGGACCGCTTTTGAAAGCAGTAACCCGCAGTTTTTTATTCAACAAAGCCCGCAGTACCGCACAGACCACTGTGGTCTTGCCGCTGCCGCTCTGGGGCGCCGCAAAAAGCAGCCGGGGAATATTCAGAAACGCCGTTTCCGTCACTTTCCTTCCCCCTTCCTGAACACATTTATTAAACACCAGTATGATACAAACGCGCCTGCATACAGCAACGGCTCACGCCTTTCCGCATTTGAATCCGTCACGTTCGTCCTGCTTACGCTTTTTTCACAGCCGTAATGATGTAAATCGGATTTTGCGCCATCATCAGGTTATACCTTCCCAGCTTTTTGTTATAAGCCGATGCAATATTCACTACATCCAAATCATAATCCGGTTTTTCTTTGTAATAATCAACAACCGTGCAAAGTGTTTCCAATGCAATCACGTTGATTACAATACGGCATGCCGCATTACGGGCATACAGGCTGTCCAGCATCTTCACCATATTCCCGCTGCTGCCGCCGATGAATACACAGTCCGGCGCCGGAGTCTTATCAATTTCTTCCGACGCTTCCCCTGCCACAATTTCCATATTGTCGCAGTGGAACCGCTCTTTATTTAAACGCAGAAGTTCCAGCGCGTCTTCCTTCATTTCAAAGGCATACAGTTTCCCAAATGGCGCCTGCAGGGCCAGTTCCACGGAGCACGAACCGGTACCCGCTCCGATATCGTAAATAATGTCGTCCGGGCGCGGTTGCAATTTGGAAATGGAAACCGCGCGAATCTCCTGTTTGGTCATGGGCGCCTTGCCCCGGAGAAACAGACTGTCATCCAGACCGTGCACGCCCTGCCGCAACGGGCCTCCTGCCTTTTCATTTAAAATCATCATTACAGACAGGGACGGGAAATTCCCTTCCGCGATTTCTTCCGCTGTACCGGTAACGATTTTTTCATCCGGATAAGACAGGTTGGAGCCAACGTGAACCGTCACTTCACCCAGCCCCTGTTCACACAACTGCCGGCATAATACCTGGGGAGAATTCTCCCCGCCGGTCAGGGAAAAGACTTTTTTATATTGCAAAACAGCAGAAACCAGATTCTGCTGCCTTCCATGCATGCTGATAATCTTCGCATCGTCCCAGGACATCTGCAGCCGGGATGCGAAATAGACCAGACTGCTGATCCCGCAAAAGCGTTTTACTTCACATTGAGGCAGTTTACCGGCAATGGTTTTTGCCAGACTGAAAAAGCCCACGTCGCCGGAAACCAGAATGCCTAACACATCCTTCTCTGCATCCGCGTTTGCAGCCACTTCTGCCAGCTCCGCAAGTTTGATCGTCGGACAGACTTTTTTCCCGCTACCAAACTGGCCTACCATCCGTTTATCCCCGGCCAAAATCGTACTTTCGGCAATGGCTTTCCGGGCCTCTCCTGTCAGAAGATCCGGATTGCCGGGTCCGATTCCGATTACATTCACTTTCAGCATGAACTGTCTCCTCATCTTACACAAACAACTATTAACGTAACCTGCAACTTTCAGACATCTTCTCTATTATTCAAGCAACGTCAAACGTTCCGATTACAAAAAGCAATGGATTTATTGGCCAGTACTGAATTTTTCTTTCAGTTCCGCCAGCACCTGTTCCAGATCGTCGCCGGTTTCGGGATTTCTGTCAATCAAAATCAGCTTGGCTCCCACTTCGGCCGCCGCTTCCAGCTTATCTTCAAAGCCTCCGGCTTTACCGGAATCTTTGGAAACAATAAACTTTGCACCGGCACGCCGGAACATGGCTATGTTCAAATCTTTGGCAAAGGGCCCCTGCATACAGATAATCTGCGCCGGCTTGTAGCCAAGATTCAGCGCGTTGTCCAGCGAGTCACGCAAAGGTAAGATCCGGCAGGTAATCCGTTCCGCATAGTCGGGAAGCCGGGTAAAGTCAACCAGATTCTTGCTGCCGGTAGTTAAAAACACGGGGCCTTCCGTACCGCTCAATATTTCGATGGCTTCCCCGAAATCCTTCACTGTGATACAGCCCGGGTGTTCGCTGGCAGGCCGCAGCATCCGTTTATAGGGAAATCCTGTCTCTCTGCAGGCTTTCTGTATGGTTTCCGTAACCACTACCGCATAGGGATGGGTTGAATCCAGCACCAGATCCGGCTGTACTTCACGCAAAAACGCACACATGTCCGCAAAGGTCATGCGTTTCGTCTGCACATGGATAAACGGATTTTCAGGATACAAAGACGCACCGTATGCCGTAGCAACGGAGACATAAACATCTACCTGCAGGGCAGCCAATGCGTCAGCAATTTTTCTTCCTTCTATCGTTCCGGCGATGAGCCAGACTTTTCGTTTCATAAATGATAACCCCGGGGCGTTACAATCCGTCCGTTAATCACCTTGCTCTGGGAATTACCGATGATAACCGTAGAGAACATATCGACATTCTCGTTATCTCCCAGTTCTTTTAACGTGGTCAGTTCGTACGATTCCCCGTCCCGTCCGATATTATGCACAATACCGCAGGGGATGTCGCCGCTCTGGTTTTTCAGCATGATATCGCAGGCTTTTTTCAGATAATCTTTCCGCTTGTGGCTTCTGGGATTATAAATAGCAATGCAGAAATCTGCCTGGGAAGCACAGTCCAAACGTTTTTCGATTTTTTCCCAGGGTGTCAGAAGATCACTTAACGAGATAAGACAAAAATCACAAATCAACGGAGCGCCCAGCAGCGCAGCGCCAGAACAGGCTGCTGTTACGCCGGGAATCACTTCAATATCTACATCCGGATAATCGGCAGCTACCTCGCACATGATACCGGCCATGCCGTACACGCCAGCATCGCCGCTGCTGATAATGGCTACAGTCTGCCCTTTCAGTGCTTCTTCCAGCGTCGCTTTGCACCGGTCCACTTCCTTACGCATACCGTTGGAAACAAACCGTTTGCCCGGAAACTCGTCTTTGATCAGATTTACATACACATTATACCCCGTAATGACATCACAGGTCTCCAGTGCTTTGATTGCGCGATCTGTCATTTGTTCCTTGCCGCCAGGGCCCAAGCTAACTACATAAATTTTAGCTGACATTTTGTGCTCCTTTGATAATTATAAGATATTATTCATTAAAATCCACCACATACTCTTCTGCCGCAATGGCCAGCGTCACTCCGTTACGGCCAGTCTTGCGCAATAACAGTTTACCTCCGCCGCTGTCCAATACCGCCGCTCTTTCACAGACATTGTCCACACCCACCGTTTTGGCCACAAAAGCAGAGGGCGTAAAATCACCTTCTACAGCATTTAACTCTTCCGCAGAATAAAAACGGATGGGGAATGCATTTTCTTCGGAAAAAGACAGCAAACCTTCCTCATCTTTTTTAACATCAATGGATGCTATCCCTTTCACCACGCTCATCGTTACTTTCAGTTTCTTAAGTTCCTGTATGACCAGTTCTTCAATGTTATCCTTTGGGGTACCCCTGCGGCACCCGATGCCCAGATGAAGAATACGGGGACGCAGTACAACCGTCTCAACAAAAGGCTGTACTGACTTTCGCAGAGAAATTGCCAAGCCGACAGGTCCGTCTTCCGCCAGAACCAGCCCTTTCGGAAGCGGGCCCCTGATTGGAAATTCACTCTTGACCCCCACCTTTTTGCAATCTACCAGATTAGAGGCGAAGGTTTTGGCGCTCTGCATGTTATAAATAGACATGTTATGACGGGCTGCCCATTCATCTACAGCAAACAGGTCATTCACATCCGTCGCCGTAGTTATTACGGGAACCGCTTTCAAAAAAGCAGCAATCCCCGCAGCCAGCCCATTCGCGCCGCCAATATGACCCGAAAGCAACGGAATGACAAACTTCCCCTGTTCATCGATGGAAATCACCGCCGGGTCTTTGGTTTTGCTGCGGATATAAGGAGCAATACTGCGGATGGCAATCCCCGTCGCGCCGATAAACACCATCAGGCGGCACAGAGGAAAGGCCTCTTTACACATTAACTGCAGCGAAGGACCGATTTCCTTTAACGCCGGATCCAAATCCCTGTAGCGCCGGGTTGTAAATATCTCCGTCGCAAATCCGCAGGAATCCAGATATTTTTGCAGTTTCAAACTGATTTTTGCCCCATTCCGGGTAAACGAAAAAACGATGGCATTCATATCAATTTACCAAAAATCAATAGCAACATAACCCTGTTAAACAGGATACACTACAACAGGTATTACAAACTAAATAAATGCGCTGTTACTATTTCTTATCCGGCTTATGATGCGTTTTGGTTACCGGTTTAATCTGCAACTTGCTGGCATCAGCCTTGCGGAATCCGGTTTCAAAGGTTGGATTGTACAGTTCGCTGCGTTCATAAGCAGAACCCAGGAAACCGCCTACGGTAATTAAAGCCAGATTCTTGACATTATTGGCCGCTGCAGTTTCTGCTATGGTGCCAACCGTACAGTGCAGCACCTTTTCATCCGGCCAGGAAGCTTTGTAAACGATAGCAGCAGGTTCGTCCGGGCCATACCCACCGCTGATCAACTCTTTCTGCAGCTTATCCAGCATGCCGGCGCTGAGGAAGATCACCATGGTCGCATGATGTTTTGCGTAATCTTTAATCTTTTGTTTCGGAGGAACTCCGGTCCGGCCTTCCATCCGGGTAATAATCACAGACTGGCTGACGTCGGGCAGTGTATATTCCGCTTTCAGCGAAGCCGCTGCCGCGCAGAAGGAACTGACACCGGGCACAATTTCAAAATCGAGATTATAACTTTTCAGAAGATCCATCTGTTCCCTGTGGGCGCCGTATACGCTGGGATCCCCTGTATGCAGACGCACTACCAGTTTGCCTTCCTGGGCAGCCGGAACCATGGCGGCAATCACTTCTTCCAACGTCATGACCGCGCTGTTCAGAATCTCACACTCAGGTTTGGCATAGTCCAGCAAAGCCGGATTCACCAAAGAACCGGCGTAAATAATCATGTCTGCTTTTTCCAGCAGTTCTTTACCGCGAACCGTAATTAAATCCGCTGCTCCGGGACCTGCTCCGATAAAATAGATCATTACTGTTCAAACTCCTTTTCCTTTACCAGTATCACAGAAAAATAACTGCTCTTATCATCAACCTTGTTCAAATCTTTATATATCGTTTCTCCGGGAAGACCGCAATTCTCAATCATCTGCGCATGTTTCAGAAGCCCGCGGTCTTTCAGTTCATCCCGGACCCTGCCGATTTCGCTGGCGGATTTCATCAGAATCTTATTGCCGGGCTGATCTAAGAACCGGCTTGATTCTTTGTAACTGCCCGGTAAAATAATCAGCGGTTCCGCCTTTTCACAAAGGGAAACATTCAGTTTGGCAGCAACGGCACAGAAACTGGTTACACCGGGAACCAGCAATGCTTCGTAACCGGCCTTCAGCACCAGTTTGTGTACATAGATACAGGTAGCGTAAACAGTGGGGCATCCCAATGTAATAAACACCACGTTCTTGCCCTGGTCCAGATACTTAATAATATCATCCGCGCCTTTCTGATGAGCTTTGGATATAATGTCATGATCCTTTACCATCGGCATATAAACCAAAAGCTGTTCCTTTTTGCTCAGGTCGACGATTCCTTCCACAATATTTTTAGCGACTAACACATCACTGTCACCCTGGGGAATCGCCAGCACATCACATTCTTTAATCAGCCGGACCGCTTTCAGGGTCATCAGTTCCGGATCGCCGGGGCCAACGCCAACACTGTACAATTTACCTTTCATACCATGCTTCTCCTTTATCGCTTGCAAATTTTAATAACCTTTTCATTTTCATCAGACTTTACGTCAGGCGTTGTTCTGATGCAATTTTAACAGTTCTTCCGCTCCTGCAGTTTCCCCTAAGATTCCATACACATTGGAAAACAGGATCGCGCCGGTTTTCAGTTTTCCGTGCACCCGTTTCTGCATATAGAAATCAATTTTCCGGGCTGCCTCTTCCATCACGGCTTCAAACAGTCCTTCCCGTTTCAGGATCTTCGTCATTTCGTCTGTAGTCAGGGCCTGATAAATCTCTTTTCCGACGGCAGAGCTTGCTCCGTGGAACATAGCCTGCAATGCCAGAAATTCCGAACGGCAGTCCGCGTATTTGGAGTGCGTGTTCATGACACCCTGGGCCAGTTTGATCAGTTTACCTGAATGACCGATAATCAGTATGCTTTCAAAGCCCTGTAACACCGCGTAATCCAGCAGTTCGCCCACAAAATTGCTGCAGGTCACCGCCGTGCTGATATCAATCATCATCTCATCCCGGGTAAAATCGGCGCCGTAATTACCGAAGAACACCAATAAATCTTTATACCCGTTCGCCTTCCGGGAATCCATCTCCGTATACATCGTGTCGATCAGGGCACGGTCGCTCATAGGTTCTACAATCCCGCTGGTACCTAAAACGGAAATACCGCCCTCAATACCTAGCCGCGGGTTAAAAGTTTTGGGAGCAATCGCAGTACCATCCGGAATGGATATCACCACACGCAGTGTTTCGTCACAGCCATACTGTTTCATGGCAGCCAGAACTTCCTGGGTAATCATCTTCCGCGGTACCGGATTGATTGCCGGACCGCCAACCTTGCAGGACAGCCCCGGCTTTGTCACCTTCCCGACACCGATGCCTCCCCATATCTCAACCCTGTCGTCCAACTGTTCCACCGATGCCGTACGGGGCTGCATCACAAGTTCTTCTTCCGGAATCCCGGCATGCATCGAAGATACGGTAGCATAAATCAGCGTCCCGTTCGTATCGTCCGGGTCGTCGCCGCTGTCCTTACGGATCGCGCAGCGGGCAAAACCGGGTCCGCGCAAAATATCCAGCACGTCCAGCGTCAGGGTGATTCCTTTCGGCGTATCCAGCTTAATCGTATCCGTTTCTTCTCCGGAAAGAAGCATCACCGCAGCAGCTTTGGAAGCTGCTGCCGCACAGCTTCCGGTAGTATAACCCCGACGCATGAGCTTGCCCTGGGAAACAACAACATCCTGTTCCATACTAATTCGAACACCTTCTTAGTGAAAGCACTGATCAAACGCAAATACAAACTGACCTGCGTCTGAATCAGCAGTTTCCGAAATAACAAAAAAGACTTCCGCATCCACAGGCGGAAATCTTCATAGTTAACCCATGGCGCAGTAACATATTCCATATTCCCGCGCCTATGCGTTACGCCTTTTCCATCGCTCGTGGATTACGGTGCAGTTGATCCGGGCAGGTTGCTGACTGTAGACAGAAATCAAAAAACTGTTGACAGCGACGGGATCGTGACGGAATTTCACCGTCTTGCCTTTTGACTGAAAAGCACCCGGACATATTCAATTGTAACCAATTGCTAATGAATTATATCATAATTACAGCCCTGTTACAATATTTAAGTTAAGGAATTCTTCATAATATAGTAACGTTTTTTAAAAATTAATTCTTTACAGAATATAATCCTTGCTTCTTCATCATTTCGTATTGTATATTAAAACGTGAAGAATTATCCTAAACAAGTCCGAAACGATAAAGAGCGGTCTTAAGGAAACACTGATGAGTCCGTCTGAAAGAAGTGTACGCTTTATGTTAGACATCCGTTATGAAGACGAGGCGCTCCTGATTGTTAACAAACCACCCGGCATCCTCGTCCATCCAACAACCAAAGAAGATGAGACTACACTGTCGGCCCAGATCAGCCGGTATTATCACCGGCAGGGCTGGCAGTTAAATCTGCATCCGGTTTCCCGTTTGGACCGGCAGACCTCCGGCCTTGTGGTTTTTGCCAAACTGCCTGAAATTCAGGGGCAACTGATCAAACAGGGCATGCAAAAGGAGTATCTCGCACTGGTTACCGGGGTACTGCCTGCCCGACATGGAATCATTGATTATCCAATCGCACGAAAACCGGGCAGCATCATCGAACGGGAAATCAATCCCGAAGGCAAACCCTGCAAAACAGAATACTGGGTTGTTTCCAGGTCTGACCGGCTTAAGAAAAAACAGCCGGATGCGGTTGCACCGTATATGGATGTAGTCGGTCTGCCTGCAGACACAGTATCTTCTCTATCACGGCAAACACCTCTTTCTCTGGTACGCTGCCGTCTTTACACCGGGCGGACCCACCAGATCCGGGTACACTTCGCCAGCATAGGCTGCCCTCTCTGGCATGATAATCTGTACGGAAATATTCCCGGCCCTCCCCAACGGCACGGACTGCACGCATACCGGATTGCCTTCGTGCATCCCTGGACCCACACCATATTAGAAGTTGCTTCCGCATTGCCGGAAGATTTGAATCGGGCCTGGCAAAATGCCAGCTGGTGATTGTATTTCTTTAATCAGCATTTCCTTACGACCTCTTCTTCAAAGAGACAGTTTCATGTCGCATAGAAATTTGAAATTTTAATTTAGAAAAGAAGTCAAAATAGTGTGTGCCGTCTGACGCATTATATGCTATAATTTATTTATAGAACGAAACTGTCAGGAAAAGTTTATTACGCAAGGAGGATTATCTTATGCCATTAGTTGACACAAAAGAAATGTTCAAAAAAGCCTATGAAGGGCACTATGCTGTTGGCGCGTTCAACGTTAACAACATGGAGATCATCCAGGGTATCGTGGAAGCCGCCATACAGGAAAAGGCTCCGCTGATCCTGCAGGTTTCCTCCGGCGCCCGCAAATATGCCAAGCATATTTATCTGACCAAGCTGGTGGAAGCGGCAGTAGAAGACACCGGTCTGCCTATCTGCCTGCATCTGGATCACGGCGCTGATTTTGAAATCTGCAAAGACTGCGTGGACGGCGGCTTCACTTCCGTTATGATCGACGGTTCCAAGTATCCTTTTGAAGAAAACATTGAACTGACCAAACGTGTGGTAGATTATGCCCACAACAAAGGCGTGGTCGTAGAAGCAGAACTTGGCAAACTGGCCGGCGTGGAAGACGCCGTTAAGGTTGCTGCCAAAGACGCCACCTACACGGACCCGGATCAGGCCGTAGAATTTGTGGAACGTACCGGCTGCGACAGCTTGGCCATTGCCATCGGCACCAGCCATGGCGCCTACAAATTTAAAGGCAAACCGGAACTGGATTTCGCCCGTCTGGAGAAGATCACCAACATGCTGCCCGGTTACCCGCTGGTATTGCATGGCGCTTCTACCGTCATTCCTTCGTTCGTAGAAGAATGCAACAAGTACGGCGGCAAACTGGACGGAGCCCAGGGCGTTCCGGAAGACATGTTGCTGAAAGCGGGAACTTTCGGTGTCTGCAAAATCAACATTGATACGGACCTGCGTCTGGCCATGACGGCATCCATCCGCAAATACTTCACGGAGCACCCCGGCGACTTCGACCCCCGTCAATATCTGGGACCGGCCCGGGAAGCCATCAAAGCCATGGTCGCCCATAAGATGCGCGACGTGCTGAACTGCTCCGGCAAAGCATAAACCTAAGGGAACACTGATAATCAGGAGTTTATTACTCACTGTTGCTAAGAAAACGAACCCAAATCATAAACAGCATACGATTGTTACGTAATCAAAACCACCCGTTGAACGGGTGGTTTGCTCAGGCCCTATAAGGGCCTAATTCCTGTGGTCGCCCCCTTAAGGGGGCACCGAAACGGCCCGACAAT
>NZ_CADBFF010000034.1:0-19179 GCF_902793885.1 uncultured Succiniclasticum sp. | reverse complement strand
AACCTGTATAAGGAAGCCGGCTGCCTGGACCGTCTGAGCGACACTGCCCAGAACGCACTGATGAACATCGTAACGATTTTCCTGTCCGTTGGTACCGGTCTGACCATGGAAGCGGATAAGTTCCTGAAATACCAGACCATCCTGATCATCTGCTTAGGTCTGGTTGCTTTCGCCGCCGGCACGGCCATGGGTTGTCTCTTTGGTCAGCTGATGAAGATCACGTCCGGCGGCAAAGTCAATCCGCTGATCGGTTCGGCCGGTGTATCCGCCGTTCCGATGGCTGCACGTGTGTCCCAGGTTGTTGGCCAGAAGGCAAATCCTTCCAACTTCCTGTTGATGCATGCCATGGGCCCCAACGTAGCAGGCGTTATCGGTACCGCAGTAGCAGCGGGCACCATGCTGGCTATGATCGGACCTGCAGGCAAATAATGGTTGCCGTGTAGTTTCTTCTTTTCTCCGGCTGCAGCAGCGGCCGGACCTCTTTCAATAATAACCATACTGTAGCGGGCGTGGTTATTATAAGGGCGACTGCGAAGGCTGTTTCGCTGTTGTCCTTTAACTTCACTCCTCCTCTTTTCCCAAGGACATGAGACACCCTTGCGGTAACACGGCTTTAGAGCTTCCGCCGTCAGTGAAGTTAAAAAAAGAACACCCTGTGCGTTTCCGGTACTCCGGAAAACGTGCAGGGTGTTTGACTTTAAGACACTGATTACATGAGTTTGTTCAATATCATGAAATGATTGATGAAGACGTCCCCGATTCTTTTATGGACACGCTGATTACATGAGTTTTGTGCAAGACCGAAGGTCAGCGTGCAGACGAATGAATCAACGTCTCCTCATCTTTAACGCGCCAGCCTGTGATGATGGGCAGCCTGTTTCTCCGCATACATCAGCTTGTCCGCTTCGTCGATCATCTGCTTGATCGTTGCCTCGTTGATTTTTTCCGCATAGGCGTACCCTACGGATATGCTGACATTTTCGCGCTCGCCCACTTCCCGGAAACGGTAGATCATCTGCTGCACCATTTCCGGTTTGCAGTCCTCCACCACCGCCGCGAATTCATCGCCGCCAATACGGAACGACTTGTCGCCAAAGCAGGACGTAATGCATTCTGCCGCCTTACGAATCAGTTTGTCCCCGGCAGAATGGCCCAGGGTATCGTTGGTCTCTTTCAGGAAGTTGATGTCAAACATGAGGATAGCAAGGGAATAACCGCTCTCCCCTGCGTCCAGCAGGTACTGTTCAAAGCGGTACCGGTTGGGGAGATTGGTCAGGGCGTCGGTCTCGGCGGCGGAACGCAAAATCGCGTCCAGGGCATCCCGACGCTTGCGCAGGCTGTTATAGGCCGAAGCCACCATTCTGACTTCCTGCAGCCCTTTTTCTTCATTCAACGGCTGATTGGCTGTAATCAGCTGTACAAACCCCATCAACGGATGGATCATTTGTTTATAAAGAGCTACAAAGGTGCCCACCAGAATTACCATAATCACCCCTGCGCCGCCCAACAGGATGAGCCGCAGGATAGCAATCTTTTTTCCGATTTCCGCAGCTTTTGCACCGGCGTTAGCCTTGATAATGTCCGAGCAGGCATTGGTGTTCTCCGATACAGCCCGCTTGTTCATGTTTGCTACGGCACCTAACGCGATAATCTTTGACTGGGCGAGCTTCTCCTCTTTCGGTAAAGCCTTTTCCGATTCGGTCAGTTCCGGCAGCGGAATCTGGTTCAGAGGATAAACTTTGGGCAGCGGATACACAGAATTGATCAACGCCAACGCATGCAACTGCGCGTCCTTTAACAGTTCCGCGTTTCCCGCCGCAGCCGTAAGACGTTGAATTGCATCCGGGCTCACGTCATAATTACGGAACCGTTCCAACACCTGGTTGCCACGACGCGGTCTCTGTATTTCAGTGGCAAAAGCCACCAGCGGAGCAACATTGATTTCGCCGTGTTCCGTCACCGGCATCAGGATAAAATTGGTCGATGTTTCCGACAACAGGCTGGCGCCTGCCAGAACAGACGTCGCCTCTTCGATTTGCTGCCCGGCAGTTTTCATGGTCTCGGAAAGTTCCGCACTGGTAGCGTTGATTTGCATGATCAGCCCGATGATTGCAACATGCAACAAAGCAAGTACGATAATGATAGGCCGCATGAGTGAATTGGCGGCAATGCCCCCAATCGTCTTCGTTCCTCCGGCAACTTGTTGTGGCTGGGTACTTTTCATGGCACTGTGTCTCCTGAATAAGTTTTCGTTGTTTCCTGTATACTAAACTGCCCGTACAGATCCGGTCGTTTCACTCTACAATGGCAGTCAGACGGTTCTAAGGAAATACTGGTTAATGTTTTTATGGGCTTCCTGTTTCTGCACGTACATCTGCTTATCCGCTTCGTCGATCATCTCCTGCAGCGGCGTGTCCCCGATTTCCTCGGTATAGGAATAGCCCAGCGAAACGCTGACCTTCTCTTTCCGTGCTGTTTCTTCAAAACGATCGATCATCTGCTGTATCGTTTCCCGTTCACAATCTTTGATTACAGCAACAAATTCATCCCCGCCAATGCGGAATGAATTCTCTCCGAAGCAGGACGAAATGCAATGCGCAACTTTTTGGATCAGCTGGTCCCCGGCAGAATGGCCCAGGGTATCATTAGTCTCTTTCAGGTAATTGATATCAAACATCAGGATGGCAAGGGAATACCCGCTGTCCCCTGCACCCAGTATATATTTCTCAAACCGGTACCGGTTGGGAAGATTGGTCAGCGAATCTGTTTCCGCTACAGAACGCAGCGCTTCACGGCGTTTTTCCAGATTGTTATAGGCCGAAGCCACCTGACGGACTTCCCGCATGCCTTCTTTATCGTCCAGAAACTGGTTGGATGCGATCAGCCGCACAAATCCCGTCAGCGGATTGATCATCTGTTTATACAGGATCATAAATGTTATGACCAGTATCACGGTAATCAGAATGGTGGCAATCCACAGTCCGGTTCGCAGGATGGCGACGCGTTTTCCTGCTGCTGCCGCCTGGGCACTGGCATCGTTTCGGATTTCCTGCACGCAGGCCGTAACATTCCGGGATACGGAAAACATATCCAGATCCTCATAGGAATCCAGCACAAGCCGTCTGGCTTTTTCCAGTTTGTCCGCATCGGACAGCGCCTGATCCGTATTTTGCAACGCAGGTAACGGCAACTGATTCAACGAAGCTGTACCGGGAAACGGATGCACGGCATTCACAAGAGCCAGGGCATGGAGCTGTATTTCTGTCATCCTGTCGGCGTCCCGGGCCGCGGCAGAAAGATACGACCGCGCCTTTTCACTGACTTCATAATCCCGGAACCGTTCCAGAACGTCACTGCCCCGCCGGTGTCTGCTCAGCGTGTTTGCATAAACCGTAAGCG
The DNA here is from genome assembly GCF_902793885.1 of uncultured Succiniclasticum sp. Lineage (NCBI taxonomy): Bacteria > Bacillati > Bacillota > Negativicutes > Acidaminococcales > Acidaminococcaceae > Succiniclasticum > uncultured Succiniclasticum sp. The sequence continues at coordinate 15,780 of NZ_CADBFF010000034.1, read as the reverse complement.
GCGCCGCGTTGAACTCCCCTGTTTTCTTTACAGGCACAAGGACAAAGTTGGCCGCCGTCTGATTCAGGAGACTAACGCCTGCCAGCAGGGAATTCGCTTCCCCTATGTACACACCCACATTGGTCATTACAGTAGAAAGCCGGCTGGCTCCTGAATTGATCTGTAAAAACATGCCGATAATAGCAATATCCAATACAGCAAGTATTGCGATAATCGGGCGCATGAACGAATTCGCCGTGATCCCCCCGACCTTTTTCTGTGGCTGCGTGCTTTTCATCTTTCCTGTCTCCTGCGCTGTCAAGTTCAACGTGTTAAGCTGAATACGTGATTTACCGTTGCCTGAGGAGAGTTTATCAACTTATTAAAATAGACAATTAACCACTGTTATTTTATCAGATTTTGGCGAAAATAACAAGGACGCTTCTGCCGATTCACGCTCACGTAACTTTATGCTTTCGCCTTTGCCGCGGATACATAACTGCGTTTTGCAACCGGTATCGCATCCCATTTGATTTCATTAGCCGCAATTCTATGAGACAGACCCCAGGCCGCCGCAATTCCCGCCGCTTCCCCGATGCTCATACAGGTAGGCTGGATACGCATGGACGCCTGCAGGATAAAGCTGGCGCTGATACAGCGTCCCGTCACGATCAGGTTTTCGATTTCCTTCGTTACCAAAGAGCCGTAGGGAATTTCATAGAATCCGCCCTTGGGCAGCTTCTCCGAAACCTTCTCCCCGTGGGCGTCAATAAACCACGCCGTACGGCAGACCGCATCCGAAAAACGACTCTGGTCATGGTAGTCATCTTCCACCAGATAATGCCTGCCGCGAATCCGCCAGGATTCCCTGGCCCCCAGCATAGCCGCCTCACGGCTGATGAACGCTTTTTCAAAACCGGGCAGATGATGGATCAGGCAATCGGCGATATGGTGCATCATTTTCCGTCCGTAGGTCACCGCCTTGCTGTAGGAAACCGGGTCAGTCGCCGAAAACTTCACCGGGATTTCGGGACAGTTCATGCTCATCACGCCATTTTTACCGATAATGGTATAGGCCTGCATATACTCCGCTTCTTCCTGTGTGATTTCACCGCTTTCCACGCCTTTCGCCATGAATTCTTCCAACTTGTACCGCTGCTTGCGGTGCATGGCTTCGGCGATCTCAAAATAGGGAGGCTTGGATTTGCACCAGTCCTCCTGCAATTCCACTGCCACATGCTGATAAAGCCTGTCTATATCAATGCCTCCCATTTCAAAGCGGAAAGACAGCGGCTGGTTGTTTCCTGTCTTTTCATAACCCCGTTCAAAGGGTACGCCGGCCGCCCGGGAGAGAAACGCATCCCCTGTGCTGTCAATAAATGTTCTGGCGCGGATCGCAGCCAGTCCCGCAATGGTCTGGACAATGCAGGCCTCAATGACGTGACCGGAACGCACCGTATCTACCAGCACCGTCTGGTATAGGATTTCCACCCCCGCCTCTTCGCACATCTCATCATAAATCAAGGCCAGGGTTTCCGGGTTGTGCCAGGTCTGCTGCGTCACGCCGTCAAAAGGTTCAATGCCGTGCTTCCGCAGCCGATTCTTCACCTCCGCTACATACGGCGTGTCACTGTCCGGCGCATGGGTATCCATAAAGGGATAAACGCAGCCCAGCACTGCCAGACCGCCCAACGCCACGCCCCGCTCAATGAGCAGCGTTTTGGCTCCATTCCGGGCAGCCATAATCGCAGCAGCCGTCCCCGAAGGTCCGCCGCCTGCTACGCACACATCTACAGAATACAGCACCGGGATTTCCTTACCTGCATACTTTATCGTACCGTGTCCCCCGCCTGCCGGCGCAGCCAAAACGGTTTCCGGCATGCCTACGGTATTCACGGCCAATACGCCGGCTGCAGCCAGTCCTGTCATCTTCATGAAATCGCGACGGGAAATGGGAATGGAGAACATTTTTTCCATATACGTTTTCCTCCTGATTCAGTCTCAATGCGATGCAATACAATCTTCATACTTATATTATACTGTATTTTTACTTCCTCGTTCAATCCCTAATTTTCCAAAAAAACTCCCGGCGCCAGCGCATCGCGCAAGGTACCGGGAGTTTGAATCCTATAGATTATTAAATTTGAATTGTCCGCGTTTTTTACTTATCCAGGTCTACGATTTCGTACAGGTCGTTTCCCATGCCCATCTCTTTCATGTAGGTAAGCTGCCGCAGACCGTGACGGCTTTCCATCCGTTCGATCAGGTCGTGGCCTTTGCCGTCGTGGAGGGCGTAAACCATATCCACGGAAGCCTGATCCAATGCCAGAATATCCTTGGAAGCCAGGATACCGATATCCGGCGTGGTTACCGGCGCAGCCGCAGTCCCTTCGCAGTCGCAGGACACAGACATGTTCCGCAGCACGTTGATAAAGGTAATGTGTTTCCCGAAATGGTCAACCGTCGCCTTGGTGGATTCCACCATGCGTTCCATAAATTCTTCCTTGGCAATGCCCCACTGAGAACCGGTGTCGCCGGTATGGATCATTTTTTTGCCGATGCGTCCGTCCGCCATACCGATAGCCAGATTTTTGTTGGAGCCGCCGAAACCGCCCATGGTATGTCCCTTAAAGTGGGTCAGGGTCACCAGGGAATCATACTTGGTGATGTGGCTGCCCATAGACATTTCCTTAAAATATTTACCGCCTTTTACCGGCAGCATCACCGTACCCTCTTCGTCCAGGATGTCCACCGGGCAGAAGGTCCAGCCGTTCACCTTCAGCGTCTCCCGATGTCCTTCCGTGGTGTAGCGGTCGCCGTTATAGTAGGTGTTGGTTTCCACAATCGTCGCGCCCGGAATATCCTTTTCAATCAGTTCCTTCACCCAGGGACGGGGAATAATATTGGGGCCGTTCTTTTCGCCGGTGTGCAGCTTGATGGCCACTTTGCCTGTGATATCCTGGTTCACCTTTTCATAAATTTTCTGCAGTCCTTTGGCGCTCAGGTCCCGGGTAAAATAAACCACAGATTTCGCACCGGTCCGCTTATCCATGGGAATGTATTTGGATCCGTCGGTGTGAACCTGGGCCGTTGCTGCCGGTTTGGCTTCCGCTTTCTTTTCCGGCGCCGTCTGCTGTTTGGCCGTAGCGCTGCCGCAGGCCGCAACCAGAGACGCAGTCAGTACGATGGGAAGGATTTTTTTCATAGATAGCTTCATAGTGTCCTCCTGGATTCTTCAATCATTCTCTCAATATAAGAATTTAAAATAATATAACTGCTTCGATTTATTCTACCCGTTAAAGTTCACTGGAAGTCAAGTAAAATTTCTGTGGAATTTACTAAGGAAACGCTGACTACTTTGTCTGCACGTGACTGGTGGATTTTGTGACTGACTTTATTGCACAGTCTTTCACTGCATGCGCGAAATGTCAGCGACAATCCCCTGCCAACCAGGATTTGAATCAAGGTACAGTCTTTCACTGTGTGCGCGACATGTCAGTCCGCTTGTCCGTTATTTCACCAGACCGTTCTCTTTCAGCCAGCGGTCAATGCCGCCGGTCATGTTTGCCAGAAGGCCGTCTTTCACCTGCGATTTCGGCAGCGTTTTCCGCAAATCCGCTACGCTTCCCTCAATACCGCTGCCGCCGCTGGTGGCAAACGGAAGGATCGTTTTACCGGACAGATCCTGTGCTTCCACAAAGGTTTTCACCGGCATGGGTTCAATATACCACCAGATAGGATACCCCAGCACGATTACATCATACTGCTTCAGGTCGGGCAGCGGGCCGGCCAGTTTCGGGCGGGCATCCTGTTCCACTTCCTGTTTGCCGACATCCGTCGTCGGTTTATATTCTTTCGGATAAGGTGTTTCCTTTTTGATTTCAAACAAATCGCCGCCGGTTTTGCTGTGGATCAGTTTCGCCACCTCGCGGGTATTGCCGCCCCAGCTGAAATACGCCACCAGCACTTTTTTTCCGGTTACACCGGTCGCTTTGCCGGTAACATTGGGCAGGCTGCCCCCGTTATCGGAGGCCGAGCGTGACATTTAGGCCAGCCCGATCAAAGAATCCGGCCCTTTGATGACAATAGCAGCCAACAAAACAATAACAATCAGTAACACAATTCGTTTCATAGTCAAATTACCTTTCATTTCCCATCAGGGAAGCTGGTGAATACATCCGTCTCCTGTTTTGGCAGGCCGTATTTTTCTTTGGCATCGGCAATGGCCTTCATCAGAAAAGCCATATTGCGGGCCAGGTTGCGCATGGTCTGCAAGCCTTCCAGATCTTTTTTCACATCCTCGGCCGTAAAACCGTGTACCTGGTTCCAGTACGTGCTGCCTACCACCTGCATGCCGGAAATCGTGAAATATTTATTCAGCACATCGAACGAAGCCGTGGCTCCGCTCCGCCGGCAGCTGACTACCGCCGCGCCTACCTTCATGTGTTTGGAGAAAGGCGTGCTGAAAAACAGCCTGTCCAAAAACGAGAGCAGCGTCCCGTTAGGAGAAGCGTAATACACCGGGCTCCCGATGATGATGCCGTCAGCCTCTTCAAACTTTTTGGCGGTTTCATTGACAATATCGTTAAACATACACTTGCCGTGAGTCCGGCAATAATTGCAGCTAATGCAGCCGCGGACAGCGGTCTTGCCCACATGGATCAGTTCGGTTTCCACGCCTTCCGCCTGCAGCGTCTTCATCACCTCGTCCAGCGCCGTTGCTGTACACTGGTTTGCCCTGGGACTTCCGTTGATTACTAATACTTTCATGGTGAAACCTCCTCTTGTCTGTCCATTTTGTTTACGGAAACGCGGATGAATCAGCGCCTCCTTTTTCTGTTTGCTGACGATCATCAGTCGCCACATTACTGATTTTATTATAGTATTTAAAAATGGATTGTACAATACAGTTTCTGCAATGTGCTAAAACCAAAACGCATAATACACAGCAATTATAAAATCTTTCACACGACTTTCTTCTATACAACCCTTCACACGACTTTCTTTTTCCACGCGCCGGAATGATAAAACAGCAGCCCCACCCACAGCGGCGTAAAGTTTGCCAGCGCATCCCCCAGCCAGAAGCCCATATATTTCATGTCCAGCACAATCCCGAATAATACCGACAGCCCCAGCCGCAGCACAATTCCGTCAAACACAGCTGTGATAAAATTCACGCGGGAGTTTCCGCTGCCGTTGATCAGCGCGTTGCTTCCGCTTCGTCCCGCGCAGCTGAAGAAAGCCAGGATCGCAATGGGAATATATTCGTAGCCGATCCGGATGACCGCCGGATCGTCCGTAAAAATACCGTAAACCTGTTCCGGGAAAAAATAGATGACGAGAGAAGCAACCGCAGCCACCGCAAGCATGATGCGGTACACCGCCACCACGATCTGCCGCACCCTATCGTACTGTGCCGCGCCGATGTTCTGTCCCACCATGGACGCCCCTGCCGTGTTCACGGAATTGGACATCATGTTGACAGACATGTTGATCTTGTTGGCCACACCGGCAAAAGCGGAAACCGCCACGCCGAAGGAATTGACCCAGGAGTTGACAAACATTTTGGAAAACTGTACCGCCGCGTTTTTAATCGCCATGGGTACGCCCAGCTTCAGCAGAGAGAGCAGCATCTCTTTCTCCGGGCGGAAAAACTGCCCAAAGGAAAGCGATAAATGATACCGCCCCCTGTTTTTGCAGATGAACCCGGCACACAGCAGGAAGCTGACGCCCTGGCTGAGAATGGTGGCCAGCGCCGCGCCTTTGGCGCCCGTGCCCAGCTGCATGACAAAAATGACATCCAGCACAATATTCAGCAGCGCCGCAAGGCTGATGAAATAAAACGGATGCTTCGCGTCGCCCATGCCCCGCAGAATCGCGCTCACCGCATTATAACCGTAAACAAAGACAATGCCTGCCATGGAAATGCCGGCATAGGACAAGGCCTCCGCGAACGCTTCGGGAGGCGTATGCATCAGTTCCATGATCTCACGGCGGAACAGCAGCCCTATCCCGGTAACGCAACAGGCGAAGCCAAACAACGCCGCGCTCATGGTGGCGACAAAACGGCTCAGCTTGTCATGCTGCTTTGCGCCGATGTACTGGGCGATCAGTACCTGCCCTGCGCTGGAAAAACCCATGGCGATAAACGTCATGCAGTTCATGATGTCCCCGCCTACCGAAATAGCGGAAAGCCCCACCTTTCCCAGCGTCTGCCCTACTATGATCATGTCCGCCATATTGTAGACGATCTGCAGCAGATGGGACAGGAACATCGGCATGGCAAAACTGACAAGCTGCCGGTTTACATTTCCCGTTGTAAAATCCGCAATCAGCGTATGCGGATGATGATGATGATGATTCATGTGATGCATAAACAGATACAGTACCTTTCACAGTTTCCGGTCAATCTCTCGAAAGCGTCAGTACCGTTGCCTGATTCGGCAATTGTATTTCATATCCGTTACAACGTCGTTGCCTGGTTCAACGTATTATTTTCACATCCGTTACCGATACGGACCGTTCTCACACTTTCTTTCCTAATTCCAGAGCCTGAACCGGGAATTCCGTGCCTTCGATTGCGCTGCGGTAACCGCAGCCGGTGGCATAAATCTGTCCCTGGTCCTGCCACTCCATGTATTGGCAAAGACGTGTATAATGCGCTTTTAACGCCGTCATCGTCCAGCTGTCGTTATTCCATGCAGTGGCCAGCAGGGCCGACTTCTTTTTATGGATGGAACCGGTACGGGAATAGAACCGGTCGATGACCGTTTTAAGCTGGGCGGAAAAGCCGAAATAGTACAGAGGCGTCACCAACACGATCATATCACATTCCACCAGCTTCTGAATCAGTTTTTCTTCAATGGCATCCTTCTGCACGCAGGGGCCGTTCATGCCGCAGGCATCACACCCCCGGCAGGGATGGATATCCTCAAAGGCTGCGTTGAAGCGGAATACGTCATGACCTTTGCTTTGTGCTCCTTCGATAAATTTATCTGCCAGCATGGCCGAGGTACCGGCCTTATGCGGACTGCCTGTAACCACAACGATTTTCATATTGCGTTTCCTCCTTATAAGCTCTTGCCGATCCGGAATGCCTGTTCCGGGAATTCGCTTCCTTCAATGGCAGAGAGGCTGCCGCAGCCATACCCCAGCACCCGTCCCACATCCTGCCATTCCATGTACCGCACCAGCGTATTATAATGCTCCTGCAAGGCGTTGAAGGTGATGTCCGAACTGTTCCAGGCGGTAGCCATCAGCATGGACTTCTTTTTATGGATGGAGGCGGTGCGGGAATAGAAGCGGTCGATGACCGTTTTGATCTGGGCGGAAAAGCCGTAATAATACAGCGGGGTCACCAGGGCAACCATATCGCAGTCCACCAGCTTCTGAATCAGTTTTGCCGAAATGGCGTCCTGAATGATACAGGGGCCGTTCATGCCGCAGGCATCGCAGCCCCGACAGGGGTTGATGTCTTCAAAAGCGGCATTAAAACGGAACACTTCATGCCCTGCCGCCTGCGCCCCTTCAATGAACTTATCCGCCAGCAGAGCCGAGGTGCCGGCCTTGTGGGGACTGCCGCACAGAACTACGATTTTCATCTTCTTTCCATTGGACACGCCGCCGGGTTTTGCTTCCGCGCTGCCAGTTGAAGCCGCCGCGCCGGCTTTCCTGTCCCCGCTGACCGCGTTGATGCCGCAGCCGCTGAGGAACAGGGTCAGCGCTCCTGCGCCGGTTACTTTCAGGAATTCTCTTCTGTCCATGTTTGTCACCCCTTCGTCTGTGTCTGAAGTTCATAGCGCAGGTAATCAATCCGTTCCAGCGCTTTCTCTTTGCCGTGAATCATATCCAGCGTCCTGCTGCGCAATTTATTCAGCATGATCAGGCAGGCTGCCGCGGAGTTTTCATTATCCTTACGCAGACGGAGATACGCCTCAATTTCCTCTTCCGCAAATCCGATATCCTGCAATGTCATCCGCATGCTCAGCTGTTCAATATCGTTTTCCGTAAACCGGTACGAATCCGCCTGCCTTTGCTTTTTATCTGTGCCTTTCGCTTCCGTTTTTTCCGTTGCGTAGCGTTGCAGCAGGGCAATCGGAATCTTATATTTTTCACTCACTTCCGCAATCGTCATGGAATGCCTCCCCTTTCAGGTTCCCTTATCCTATTTTTCCTGTTTATGAAAACGCTGATTAATCAGCGTCTCCTTATATCTTCCAGGTTCCGTTTATGATATTTCATCTGCTTTCATTTTACAAAACCCCTTCCGGAAAGTCCAATGCCGGTTTTTCATAAAAACCATGCTTTACAGGCATGACGAAACGTAAAAAACGCCGACGAAACGTCAGCGTTTTTTTAGAACTCATATTTAGAACTTATATGCACTTTTTAGATCATTATCAAGGAGACGGAATCGTGCGCCGATCATTACAGCATCGGAGCCGCAGCCCGGACATGTTCAATAAACTTTGTCACAGCCGGAGGAAACACCTGCTCTTTCCGCCAAACCAATACGCTGTTGTTTCCAATTTCCGGTGACAGCGGCCGCAGGCAGAGAGCATCCCCGGGAACTCCAAAATCATGGACCAGCCCTACGCCCACATGATTTTCTACCATGATGGAACAGTTGTTGTAGGAAAGGTTGACGGTCGTTACCACATGCATCCGGCGATAATACTCCCCGAACCAGTTATCCAGTTCGTTGCGCACGGAATGGCGCCGGGCAACGATCAACGGCACCCCTACCAGATCGGCAGGCGTTATCGTTTCCTTTTCTGCCAGCGGAGAGTCACGGCGCATCAGAACGCACCATTGTTCCCGCAGCGGCATACGCACAAAATTAAACCGGCTGATTTCCACCGGTTCCAGCAGCAGCCCGAAATCCAGCGTACCGTTCTCCAGTTTTTCCTTCACGTCGTCCGCATTGGCCGTGTAGATATGAAACACCACCTCCGGATAGTGTTGCCGGAAGGATGTCATCAGGCGGGACAGGCCTTCCATGTTCCGGGTTTCACCGCAGCCGATGCCAATGGTACCTGTCACCGTTTCCCTGTTCAGGATAATCTCCTGTTCCGCTTTTTCCGCCAGCTCCAGAATTTCCTGCGCCCGCCGCCGCAGCAGCCGGCCTTCTTCCGTGAGCGTAACGCTGACGCGGTTGCGCTGGAACAGGCGAACTCCCAGTTCCTCTTCCAGCTGCATCATCTGCCGGGACAGCGTCGGCTGGGTAATGTGCAGCTGTTCCGCCGCACGGGTGATGTTCTCTTCCCTTGCAATTGTAAGAAAATACTTCAGTACACGGATTTCCATAACATTTTCCGTTTCCCTAACTGTTTTCTTTCATGATTTCTTTAACGATTTTCTGAAGGAAACACTGATTCATCCGTCCGCACGCTGACCAGTGCTTTTTGTGACTGACTTCGTCAATTTCTCTCAACGCATCTACGCCTCTTTCGTTGTGCAGGCGTACGCTAAATTGATCCTGCTCTTAGTTTATTTTCCCAGCCCGTTATCCTTCAGCCAGCCGTCGAGGCCACCGGTGGAGTTGAGCAGGATACCGTCTTTCACCTTGGCATTGGGAAGGGTCTTCCGCAGATCCGATACGCTTCCTTCCACCCCGCTGCCGCCGCTGGTAGCAAAAGGAAGGATCGTTTTGCCGGACAGGTCCTTCGCTTCCACAAAGGTTTTCACAGCCATGGGTTCAATGTACCACCAGATGGGATAACCCAGCAGGATGACATCGTACTGTTTCATGTCAGGCAACGGACCGGCCAGTTTGGGACGAACGTTGTCTTCTTTTTCTTTTTTGCCGATATCAATGGTGGCATGGTAATCCGTAGGATACGGCTTTTCCGTTTTGATTTCAAACAAATCGCCGCCGGTCTTTTGCTGAATAGCCTGCGCTACCTTGCGGGTAGTGCCTCCCCAGGAAAAATACGCTACCAGCACTTTTCCGTTTGCCGGCGCCGGAGCTGCTTCGGCCTTTTTGGTTACTGGCGCCGGTTTCGCGTCGCTCTTGGGCGCCTCCACTTTTTTCTCCCCGCCGCATCCCGTAAAAGGAATGCACAGGCAAAGCGCTAACAGTGTAAATATAATTCGTTTCAGCATAATTGTATCCTCCTTACCTTTCGCATTACGAACATTTCAAAACGTGCGATTCCATATCAATTCCATATATTTATAATAATCATTAAAGTTGACTGTAAGTCAAGCAAAATTTTCGTACAAGCGGCAAAACGTTTTCCGGATTTATGCTATAAAACCGAAATCGATTTTTCGCATTCAATATTATTTCATATACCGGTTGGCGAAATCGGCAATTTCCTTCAGCGAATCAATGCTGTCCTGCATTTCGGGAAGCAGCAGTGCAAAGTCGTGGGACATGCCTGGATAGACCGTCAACGTAACGGTGGTTCCGTCTGCCGCAGCCTTCTCCGCCAGCCGCACACTTTCCGTCAGGAAGAGTTCGTTGCCGCCTGCCTGAATCAGCATCGGGGGCAGACCGGACAGGTCGGCATATATGGGCGAAAGCCGGGGATCCTTGCGGCTCAGCTTTCCTTTGTACTTCGCATCCTTGACCGGAATGTTCAGCGGCGTCCCTTTTCCTAAAATGACATCCTTTTCATCGTTATAATACCGGGAGGTTCCCTTTTTATGTTCAAAGGTCGTCCAGGGGGAAGCCAGTGCGATGACGCCGGGCTGAGGCAGCTTGTTTTCCTTTAAATACAGCGAAAGTTCTACAGCCAGGTTCCCTCCGGCGGAGTCACCGGTCAGAATAATGTTTTCCCCTTTAATGCCACGGTTCAGCAGCTCTTTGTAAACAGCCACCGCGTCTTCCAGTGCCGCAGGATACACATGAGCGGGCGCCAGGCGGTAATTGACAAAGTAAACTTCTCCCGCGTCCGCCAGGGTAGCCTGCCGCAATCCCAGAATGCGGTGATTGTTGCTCATGCCGCCTACATAACCGCCGCCGTGCATCTGCAGCAACACCCGGTCGCTCTTTTTCTGATCCGCCGTCATCCGTTCCAGGGTAATGCCGTTAACCGTAACGGTTTCCATCTTCCATCCGGCCGGCGCTTCGAAGGGAGCCGGAGCCTTCATGGTACGGATATTCTGGAAATACGTTTTCATATAATCCGCAGCGTACTTTTCTTTCGCCTTTCCCTGCAGCACGATTCCGTTAGAAGGAATCGTCAGCGGCTGCGGCTCCGCCCACAGAGGAGATGCGTTGACAAATAATCCGATACTAAAGACTGCCGTTGCCAGCATTGCTTTTACTTTCAGGCTCATAGATGTATTTCCTCGCTTTCTTTGTATTGTATCCGCATACATGCGTTTTTAAAATAAAAACAGGAGCAGGATCGTCGTCCTGCTCCTATTGTAAAAAAAACATCTTGAAATGTCTAATACTGCTTTTTTATGCCAAGCGATACTTTTCAGGCATGGATACTCCCTCTCCTTTGGATGCGATCAATCTATGATACATACGACGGTAGGAAGGGATGAGAATCGCCAGCGATACAAGGAAACTGACGTTATAGGCGTTATAGATGACCGCCATATCATACCAGTGTGGCAGCAACGCTTCGCACCACAACACACGGAACAGGGCGTAAGCAAACAGCGCGGAAAACATGGGGATGCCCGTCTCGCCTAACCCTTTGAGCCCGCCGATGTACACCTGGTTCAGGGAATAGAGGAAATAGAACGGGAACGTCCAGTATACGGCGGCAAGGGCGTTTGCGAGGGTCGCCGGGTCTCCGGTGAAAAACGAAACTAACGGTTCGGCGATCAGAATAAGGCCGGCACAGACAGCCATGGTACCGTAAATCGCCGTGCGCCGGCTGATGCGCATGGCTTCCTCCACGCGGTCAAGCCGTCCTGAACCAAGATTCTGTCCGATAAAACCCGTCAGCGCCATTCCATAGGCAAAGGCCGGATAATACAGGAAGCCCTCGATTTTCGCGTAGACCACCATGCCCGCCATGGCCGCGGGACCAAAGCCGTCAATACTAATCTGGATCAGAAGGGAGGAAATGCTCATAAACGCGGCCTGCATGCCCGACGGAATGCCGAGACGCAGCAGTCTGAACAGTTCGGACATAGGCAGAAGTTTTGTGCCGGCAGTCAGGCAGAAACGTTCGTCAAGACGCGTAAGCCGCCAGACCATGGCAAGCCCCAGCACCCACTGCGCCGACACCGTAGCCCAGGCAACGCCTTCCAGACCGCAGTGCATTCCCACCGCCAGTACAAGATCAAGAACCACATTCAAAACAGCCGAGCCCGCCAGAAAATAGAGCGGTGTTTTCGTATTGCCAAGGGCACGCAAAACGCCGTTGGCAACATTATATACGAGTTGCGGAATCAGACCGAGAAAACAGATTTGGGCATACAGAAGCGCATCCCCCATCGCTTCAGCCGGACAGGAGAGCCACAACAAGTAACGTTTGCCCAGCAGTTCCCCCATCAGCGTCAGAAAAATGCCTGCAGCCGTTGCAATCGCCACCGAGGTAGCAATGGCCTGGCGCAGTTTGTCGTACTGCCGCGCGCCAAAGAGCCGCGAGACAGCGGACGTGACGCCGACGCCAAAACCGATAAAGAAATTGATATGTACCGCCAACACCAGCCCGGCAACACCCACCGCCGCCAGACCGAAAGCGCCGCCGAACCGTCCCACCACGGCACAGTCCGCAATATTATAAAACTGCAGCAGAAGCTGCATAAGTAACAACGGCGCGGCATACGCCAGCAGTTTCCGGTGAATAGGACCTACGTCCATGCGCACCTCACCCGTGACCGCTTCTTCCGGCGACCCGGATGAATTTCCGTCTTTTATTGAGATTGATTCCTGTTTCGATTTACTGCAAGAAAAAATTTTCATGAAAAAAACGCCTTCCCTGCTATCTTCTTGTTGTAAAAAAGTATAGCAAATAAGACGTGTTTTCGATATGACTTAATTTTTATGATTAGTTATAACAAATTCTTATGGGTCCGCTGCATATTTTCTCTGTGCGCCAGACAACTTACAAACAAATTAAGAAGCGGCTCTTCCTCTCCGTATTTCATTTTGCCCCCACCGCATCCGACTGTAAGGTGTGCCGCAAAAATTCCAGAAAGTCAGCCGTGTCCGCACTCAACGGAGTGCCTTTGCGCGAAATATAACCGAACGCAATGCGCCCCTGCATGCCCTCCACGGGGATGCGGCGGAAATCATACTGGCGAAAAGTATCTCTGAGCCAATAGCTTCCCAAATTGCAAAGCTCTGTTTTTTCGAGCATACGGATCATCATGTGGTCGCTGTTTGTCCGCACCACGCGGCGGATGGCCAGCGTCTGCTTACTGAACGCAGGCGATCCTGTCAAAAGGTCTTCCACCGTGAAAAAATCATCCTCCAATTGAATAAAAGAAAGCGATGCCAACTCCGCCGGAGTAACGGAAGAACGATTGGCCAGCGGATGATCTTTTCCTACATAAAGCACAAGATCCGTATCAAGAAGCGGTGTAAAGGCGAGCTGGCGCCGGTCAATCAGATAACGGAGCGCGGAACGTTTTGTATCCGGTACGAAAAGGAAACCCAGATCATACTCGTTGGCCGAAAGAAGCGCAATCATCTTTTCAATGCCGCATTCCGTAAATTGCAAATAAAGACCCGGCGTCGTTTTATCGCCATGGGTGCGCTCGTTGTAAAACGCCGTCAGCATGACCGCCATGTTGCTGCTGTTGTTTGTCAGAACACGCAGCGAATGCTCCCGCTGTTCGCAGCCCACAGAACGAAACAGTTCGGCGTTTCGCAGTGTGTCCTGGGCATACCCGTAAACCCGGGCCCCCGCCTCCGTCAGCTCCACGCCGTTAGACCGGCGCAGAAACAGGCGCGTCCCCAGTTCCTTTTCCAGTTCGCGAATAACCATACTGACATGGGGCTGCGTCGTATAAAGTTCCTCCGCCGCCGTTGTCAGCGACCCGCAACGCGCACAGGTAACAAAATACAAAAGCTGGCGCAGTTCCATAATGAATTCCTCACTTTTACCAAACCAACCCGGTTATCCTAACATCTGCCTTCGCCAGAAACGACTTTGCCGTCATCCCTACAACCTCCGCAGTCCGCAAATCTGCCTTCACTAGAAACGACTTGTCGTCATCCCTACAGTCTCCGCCCTCCGCAAGTCTGCTTCCAACCAAAACGACTTGCCGTCATCAGGACTGTCTGTGGCGTCTGTCAATCCCGGCCTGCTTATAATACCGTTCCTTTTCGGCATACATGTCCGCGTCGGCCCTGTGCTCCAGATCTTCTACCGTAGCGCCCGGATGGTCGCTGGCCGCTGCATAGCCTACAGACATGGTCATCCCTTCCGTAAACATGCCGTGCCAGTTGCCTGCCCTGCGCCCAATCTCCTGCCGAATCTTTTCCGGTTCTTTTGTATAAACAATGGCCATAAACTCATCGCCGCCGGTCCGATAGGCTTTCCCCGACTGCCCCACGGATAAGAGAAGGCAGTCCGCAGCGCCTTTGATCAGTTCGTCTCCTGCCATATGTCCCTTGGCATCGTTGACCGCTTTTAATCCGTTTAAGTCAACCGAAAACATCACAAACCCGGGTTCCGGCAGTCTATTCCGGTATTCGGCCAGATCGTCATCATAGCACCTGCGGTTATAGAGCCGGGTCATTTCATCCGTCATGGAAAGCCGGATCAAATGCTCCTCGCGCCTTTTTTCGTTTTCCACGTTTCGGGTCGTGTAAATCACAACATTCGGCAAGCCATCCGGCGCAGCGTCAACGGTAATGTACTGAGCCCTGAACCAGCCTGCCACCACATCGATAAAGTCACCGCTGATAATCTTTTTGTGCCGGAGCCGCTCCCGTACCGTCGTTATGTTCGTAAATGTCAGGAAATTATCCAAATGGCTGGGCATCACAGTATTTTTCAGCCGCTGGTTCATCAGCGTATGTGTCTGCGCCTTCATGTCGATCCCGTGTTTCTTCTGCTCCGCATCCCGCAAGGACATCTCCGTATTATCCACAAAGCTGATCAGATTCACATTGTCGAAGATTTCCACCATGGACTCCAGGACTTCCATTTTTTCATGTACTTCCTGCTTCTGCTCTTTGATCACTTCATTTTTCCGGAAGGTATCCTTAAAATAATTCACGACCAGCTTTACAATCATATAGCCGGAAACAGCCATCACCAGCGTTTCGATGGTAAAGCCCCCCATTACATCCAAAAAATAAGAGAGCGGATTCTCATAACGGGATCCCCGGCCGAAATAGTAAGGCGCTGTCATCCATGTCGTCTCAAGCATCAGTATATAGTTCAGACACAGCGTATAGAAATACAGCAGCCGGTCACAAAACAGAATGCTCAGGAGAGGCACAAGGAACCACGTCAGATGGATGCTTACATGGCAATACGCCATATAAACGATCAGGATATCCAGCGCGGTAAGCGCGAACACGCTCGTAAACAGCGAATTGGGAAACTTCTTCACTGCCGCCAGATGTATGGCGGACATCACGGCAATCAGCAAGGAAATCATACAACAACTGCGAAACGTTATATCCGGAAAAATGCCGGCATCCACGCCTACTGCGATCGCCGGCCCTGCCAGTGTAAAAAGCCAGAGGATCCGGTTCAGGTACTGGTTCACCTTGATTCGATTGTTTGTCATAAAACTCTGATAGTCCTGGGAAATTACGGGGTTCATTTTTGGATTTTCCGCACCCGGTTGAGCCACCTGTCCGGTAGTTGAGAGCCACTGTTCCGGATTTTTTAGAGCCAGTGTTCCGGGAAACGAGAGCCACTTCAT
>NZ_CADBFF010000033.1:0-20699 GCF_902793885.1 uncultured Succiniclasticum sp. | reverse complement strand
ACACTGCAACAAGCGGGTATTATAAGTTCAGCAGAAAGCTGCAGCGTTTGCCGAAACCGCATTGCATCTGTTATTATAACGGAACCGAGGAGCAGCCGGAGCAGCAAGTCCTGAAACTCAGCGACGCGTTCGGCGGGGAAGGCGACATTGAAGTCAAGGTGAAGATGCTCAATGTGAATTACGGAAAGAACCGGGCGTTGTTGGAGACTTGTCAGCCGTTGCGTGAGTACGCGTGGCTGGTGGATAGGGTTCGGGAGCACCAGCGTGTGCTGCAGAACCTGGAAGCGGCGGTAGACGCTTCGATTGATGAAATGCCGGACAGTTTTGTAATCAGAACGCTGATAGAGGCGCACAGGGCGGGGGTGAAGAAGATGTTCCTTACCGAGTACGATGAAGAGAAAATGAAAGAGCAGGAACGGAAGGAAGCGTTCGCGGATGGCGTAGATGCCGGTGTAGCTGAAGCGAATGAACGCGTTGCTGCAGATATGCTGAAAAAGAAATATCCATTGGATGCAATTAAGGACATCAGCAGATTATCCGAAGCTCATATCCGCAAACTTGCCAAGTCCCTCGGTGTGGTGGTATTGTAAAATTGATAAGCGCCCATGGTTACTGCGGCAAGCAACGGGGCTTTGGCGGTAGCGTGAACGTAGCGTATATGTTCTGATAAAGGAAGAAACAATTAAAAAGGAACAGGCATAAGCAAAACATAGGAAACGATTGCGTGATTCTATGAGACGACATGAGACGCCCGTGGCTTCGACTGTTTGAGGTGCGAAGCACCGAGTTTCGAAGCCACAGGCGAATGAGTCCATAGAATAGCAAACGTTGACCTTTTTGCGTTGCCTGTTCCTTTTGGTTTGTTAGTTTTTATTTTCAGATTTAAAAGCAATCCAAATCTTCATTTTTGCATTGCCATTTTCTGCGCAGTTCAATTGACATTATCTGTGTTTTTGCGTATAATTTTATAGTTAGTATAATTTGTTTATAATAGTAAGATGTTTTATAAACGCAAAAGGAGAGAGAACCTATGAAGTACATGAGCGGTAATGAACTCCGCGAACGGTTTTTGAAATTTTTTGAAGAACGGGGACATATGCGCCTGCCCAGTGCATCCCTGATTCCCCAGGATGATCCGACCCTGCTTTTGATCGGCGCCGGCATGGCTCCTTTCAAGCCTTTCTTTACCGGAAAGATGAAGCCGCCGTCCCCCCGTGTGACCACATGCCAGAAGTGTGTGCGCACCGGCGATATTGAAAACGTGGGACGTACGGCACGCCACCATACCTATTTTGAAATGCTGGGAGACTTTTCGTTCGGCGATTACTTCAAGAAAGAGATTATTCCCTGGAGCTGGGAATTCCTGACCAAAGAGCTGGAGCTGCCCGGGGATAAGCTGTATATTACCATTCATACCTCCGATGATGAGGCGTATCAGATCTGGCACGATGTTGTAGGTATTCCTGACGAGCGTATTATCCGTCTGGAAGACAACTTCTGGGAAATCGGCAGCGGCCCCTGCGGTCCCTGCTCTGAAATCCACATTGATTTAGGCCCGGAACGAGGCTGCGGCAAGCCGGATTGCGGACCGGCCTGCGACTGCGGGCGTTTCCTGGAACTGTGGAACCTGGTATTCACCCAGTTCAACCAGAATGAAGACGGCACCTACACGCCGCTGGAACATAAGAACATCGATACAGGCGCCGGGTTGGAACGGATTGCTTCTGTGCTGCAGGGCAAACCTTCCAACTTTGAGACGGACCTGATTTTCCCCATTATCGAATATGCCTGCAAGGAAAGCGGTGTGGCGTACAACGCGTCCCCGAAATCTGACGTATCCCTGAAAGTGATTGCGGACCATGCCCGCAGCCTGACCTTTATGATCGGCGACGGTATTCTGCCGTCCAACCTGGGCCGGGGTTATATTTTGCGTCGCGTCCTGCGCCGGGCTGTCCGTCACGGACGCCTGCTGGGTATCGACCATGAGTTCCTGGGCGGTGCGGTGGATGTGGTGGTTTCCATGTACGGAGACCACTATCCGGAGATTCGTGAGAAACAGGATTATATTAAGAAAGTCATCCACATGGAAGAAAGCAGTTTCCTGAAAACCCTGAAGAGCGGCTGCGACATGCTGGATGTTGAAATTACAAAATTACAGGAAGCGGGCAAAACTGAACTGGACGGGGACGTTGCTTTCAAACTTTCCGACACTTTCGGTTTCCCCAAGGAACTGACGGCGGAAATTCTGGAAGAACACGGCATGACCCTGGATGAAAAAGGTTTTGCGGAAGCCCTGGAAGTGCAGCGCAAGATGGCCCGGGATGCCCGGGACGACAAGACCGGACGTCCGGTTTTGTACAATGACCGGGACCTGAACGTGGCAGGGTTGAAAGTCGATGAAGCCGCCCATGCAGGTAAAGTGATGAAAATCTATCCGGTGGCGGAGGCCCAGCCGGTGGATGCAGTTTCCGACGGACAGGACGCTGCAGTGATCCTGGACGTAACCGGTTTTCACGCGGAAGGCGGCGGACAGTTAGGAGATATCGGCGTGATCAAAGCCCCTGCGGGCGTGATGCGTGTTACCAAGACGAAAAAGCTGCCGGACGGCGTAACGTTTATGGCAGGTACGGTGGAAGAGGGTACTATTGCGGTTGGGGACGCAGTGACCTATGAAGTGGATACTGTCCGGAGATCCGACATTGCCCGTAACCATACAGCTACCCATCTGCTGCAGGCAGCCCTGCGCAGTGTGCTGGGCAGCCATGTCAATCAGGCAGGCAGCTATGTAGGTCCGGACCGTCTGCATTTTGACTTTTCCCATTTCTCCCAGGTTACGCCGGAAGAACTGGCGAAAGTGGAGAAGATGGTTAACGAACAGATCCTGGCGGCCAAGACCGTAACCTTTGAAGAAGTGCCGATTGAAGAAGCAAAGAAACGAGGCGCGATGGCGCTGTTCGGTGAAAAATACGGCGCCGTGGTGCGGGTCGTTACCGTTCCGGATTTCTCTATGGAACTGTGCGGCGGCGTACATGTAAGCAATACGGCCCAGATTGGTCTCTTCAAGATCGTCAGCGAGTCTTCCACCGGTGCGGGCGTGCGCCGTATTGAAGCAGTGACCGGTTTTGGCGCCCTGCAGTATGTGGAAGGCCTGGAAAAGACCATTGGCAATGTGGCAGCCAAACTTCACTGCCGAAATACGGATGTGGAGGAACGTTTGGACGTGCTGCTGTCTGAAACGAAAGATGCCTGCCAGAAAGTGAAAGCACTGGAAAGTAAGATGGCTGCAGCAGCAGCATCCAGCGCAGCGGACCAGATAAAAGAAATCAAAGGCGTGAACACACTGGTACAGAAAGTCAGTGTGTCCGATGTAAACGCCCTGCGTACCATGGGCGACCAGCTCCGGGACAAGACCGGCGGCGTGGTGGTGCTGGCTTCCGTTTTTGAAAACGGAAAGATCGGTATTCTGGCTATGGCCCATAAAGATGCGGTAGCCAAAGGCATCCACTGTGGCAAGATCGTGAAAGAAGTAGCGACCATCTGCGGCGGTGGCGGCGGCGGCCGCCCGGATATGGCGCAGGCCGGCGGCAAGGACGCGGAAAAAGTGGATGAAGCGTTGCAGGCTGCCTGGGGCGTTGTGGAAGGACAGATTAAATAAACTGCGAAAGATGAGATGTTTTTTGTAAATTGTTTGCAGGAGACATTTGATTTAAAACAATTTGCAAGCAAAGGATAGGAGTAAGTTACCATGAGTGAAGTTCGTGTACGTTTTGCCCCCAGCCCTACGGGCAATTTGCATGTGGGCGGCGCCCGCACCTGTCTGTTCAACTGGCTGTTTGCCAGAAGTCAGGGCGGCAAACTGATTTTGCGTATTGAAGATACGGATCCGTCCCGTTTCCAGGAAGGTTCGGTAGGCCAGATCATCCGCAGTATGAAATGGCTGGGACTGGATTGGGACGAAGGTCCGGAAGTGGGCGGTCCCAGTGAACCGTACTATCAGTCCCAGCGTACGGAGATTTATCAGAAATATCTTAAGCAGTTGCTGGATGAGGGTAAGGCATATTACTGTTTCTGCACACCGGAAGAACTGGAAGCCCAGCGGGAAATCCAGCGGCAGCGGAAGCAGCCGTTCCGTTATCCCCGTACCTGCCGCAACCTTTCCAAAGAGGAAGTGGAGCGCAGGATTGCGGCAGGGGAACCGCATTCCATCCGTTTTAAGATTCCCATGAAGGGCAACATGCGGGTGAAAGACATGATTCATGGCCGTATGGATTTTGATTTGACGCAGTTTGATGATTTTGTGATTGCAAAGACCAACGGGACGCCGACTTACAACTTTGCCGTTGTCATCGACGACCATCTGATGGGCATGACGCATGTGCTGCGGGCGGAGGAACATATTCCCAACACGCCGAAGCAGATTTTGCTGTATGAAGCCCTGGGTTTCCCGGTACCGGAATTCGGCCACATGTCCATGATCCTGGCCCCGGATCGCAGCAAGCTGTCCAAACGGCATGGCGCCCAGTCTGTGGAAGAGTTTCAGGCCATGGGCTATCTGCCGGAAGCGCTGTTGAACTATCTGACTTTGTTAGGCTGGTCCCCGGAAGGGAATCAGGAGATTATCACCAAGGAAGAAACGGTCAAGCAGTTTGACATGAACAAGATGTCCCACAAAGGGGCTGTATATGATATCAAAAAACTGTACTGGATCAACGGTCAGTATCTGCAGAGCCTGCCGCTGGAACGTATCGTCAATGATGCGAAGCCTTTCTTTGTAAAAGACGGTCTCATTACGGAAGAGTGGCTGCAGGACGAAGCGAATCAGAAGTACCTGACCCATTTGGTGGAAGTGGTGCGTGTCCGTGTGAAAACCTTGCAGGAGATTGTGGACGCTTCCACATATTTCTTTAAGGATTTTGATACCTTTGATGAAAAGGGCGCCCGCAAGTTCTTTAATGCGGAAGGCGTTTCCCTGTTGAAAAAGTGCCGGGAACGTGTGGCGGCGACAACAGAAGCGGAGTTTAACGAAGCAAATCTGGAAAAACTGTACAATGCCATTGCGGAAGAAGAAGGCGTGGCGTTAGGCAAGGTGATCCAGCCCAGCCGTCTGGCATTGTCCGGACGTACCGTGACTCCGGGCATGTTTGATGTGATGATTCTGCTGGGTAAGGATAAAACGATGGAACGCATGGATCAGGCCATTGCGTTTGCAGAAAAAATGTGAAGGTTTGACACATCTGATCAGAACCGGTTAACAGGTATTTCATGAATCAGAATTGCAACATGACTTGTGTAATTGTGCAGACCTTACAGTGATTTATCAGGAGGCTTCATGAAAAAGATAGCAGGTGTATTGTTGGCAACGTTACTGCTGTTCTGCCAGAGCGTGTTCGCGGATCAGCCTACCACGGTGCTGACGGAATTGAAAAGCGGCAAACAGATTACGCTGGAAATACCGGTGATCGACGGAGCCAATGACGAGGTGTTCCAACGCTCGGCCAACCGGATGTTGCGTAATGCGGCGGAAGACGTAGCGGATAAGGTTGGCAAAAAAGGTAATGTCACGTATGAAGTAACCATGAACCGTCCCAGTCTCATCAGCGTTCTTCTGAAAGGGACCAATGGCGGACGCCTGTATTACCGCGGCGTCAATTTGGATCTGACGACCGGTCGTGAATTTACGCTGGATGATTTCTTTTTCAGTAATGAAGAACGGGAAAAACTGCTGGGCAAACATCAGGAAAACGTATTGTTTACGGATGAGGGGATTGTCCTTGCTGAGAAAAAAGGCGCTGAATTTACGCGGCGGTTATCCTATGAGGAACTGTTGCCCCTGGCTCGAATCGGTGATATCGGTCGGCTGCTGAAAGTCTGGAAGCTGACGGAAAACAGCGATGGAAAGGTGTTGACGGTTCAGCAGGGCGATTTGTTTGCTTTTAAACTGAATGCCAACCCCAGTACCGGTTTCCAGTGGGTAAATACCATTTCCGGAGGTCCGGCAGAGGGAATAGTGAAAACCGGAAGTTCGTTTGTGATTCCCAACTCCCAAAAGGAGCAGGTCGGGACACCGGGTGTAGAATTCCAGTTTTATGCGGCCAAAAAGCCGGGTACCTATCAGTTGAAGCTGAGTTATCAGCGGCCCTGGGAAAAAATCAACGGTATCCGGGAATGTAATGTTACGGTACTTGTTAAATAGTAAAAATGAGTGTTATGAAGCAGCATCGTCCTTGTGCCGGTGCTGCTTTCGTTGGATATGAGGAACAACGCCGGCGGAACGAAACGTTCCTGCTTTCGCTGCCGGCCAGGTGCAAAGGAGATCATTATGCAGAAAGAAATAGAATTACTTGCTCCCGCAGGTACGTGGGAAGCATTGGAAGCTGCGGTAAACGCCGGGGCGGATGCGGTATATCTGGGAGGAAAAGCATTTGGGGCCCGGGCCTATGCCAGTAATTTTGACCGGGAAGAGATGGAAAAGGCGGTTTACTTTTGCCACATGCACCATGTCCGTCTGTATGTGACGGTTAATACGCTGGTGGATGACAAGGAGTTGCCGGAACTGGAGGATTATCTGGTTTTTCTGCATAATGTGGGAGTCGATGGCATCATTGTACAGGATATGGGCGTGATTCGGGCAGCGCAAAAACTGGTCCCGGGACTGCCGCTGCATGCGTCGACTCAGATGACGGTGACCAACTCTGCCGGTGTTCGGTTTGCGGCAGAACATGGTATCGTGAGGGTGGTACCTGCCCGTGAACTGTCTTTGGCGGATTTAAAAAAGGCAAGTGATACCGGTTTGGAAATTGAAGCCTTTATCCACGGCGCATTATGCGTTTGTTATTCCGGGCAGTGCCTGATGAGCAGTCTGATCGGGGGACGGAGCGGAAACCGAGGTCGGTGTGCCCAGCCCTGTCGTCTCCCTTATACGCTGGTGGATAACAACGGAAAGGACCTTCTGGCAGGAAAAGATGCGGGACAGTATCTGTTAAGCCCGAAAGATTTGAACACGCTGCGTGTTTTGCCTCAGATGATTGACGCAGGCGTTGTCTCCTATAAAATCGAAGGCCGTATGAAGCGGCCAGAGTATGTAGCAGTGGTAGTTGACGCGTACCGCCGTGCTATGGACAGTTACAAACGTGGAGCATATGAAGTGCCGGAAAAGGACCTGGCTAATATTGAGCAGATTTTCAACCGGGATTTTACGACTGCTTATTTGGAAAAACACCAGGGCCGCCTGATGATGAGTGACCGCCGTCCCAACAACCGGGGCGTGCTGATAGGCCGTGTGCAGAAATTGAATAAAGATCATACCAAAGCTGTGGTAAAGCTGGATAAAACGATTCATGCGGGAGACGGTCTTGAATTCTGGGTTAAAGTTGGCGGAAGGGTTGGCACTGTGGTTAATGGCCTGCGGGTCAACGGGGCTGTTGTGGAAACAGCGGCAGCGGGAACCATGGTGGAAATCGATGTGCCCAAAGGAGTGCGCCTGAATGACCGTGTGTTCCGGACGCTTGACAGTGAACTGATGGCGTATGCCGGACAGTTTTACGGTGAAAAAAACAAAAAACGGATTCCTGTTACGGCAACGGTGATTGCACATGAAGGCAGTCCGCTTAACGTTGTGCTTACGGATGCTGACGGCAACACCGGTTCCGGCCTCACAGATTTTATTGCGGAACCTGCCCGGAAACATGCGTTGGACGAAGCGGCTGTGCGAAAGCAGGTGGACCGCTTGGGAACGACAGAATATATGCTGGAAAAACTGGAAACAGATATGGATGCAGGTATTATGGTTCCCATGAGCGAAATCAACGAGGCACGGCGGAAAGCCTGTGAAGCGTTGGATTTTGCCCGATTGGAAGCCTTTGCTCCCTCGCGTCCTGTTGTGAAGAACGAAAACCGGCTGATCCAATGGTTGAGTGGGTTGGATTATCATGACGGAGGCGTTGACAGAGAAAAACAGGCCACACAACTAACCGTCTGGGTCGATACGGTCGACAAAGTGAAAGCGGCGTTGGAGGGCGGTGCGGACTGGATCATCTTCGGCGGAGACCGCTATTCTTCGAAAGATGTGAGCTTTACTGATTATGAGACGGCGGTGAAGCTGGTACGTCAAGCCGGGCGGAGCATCGCGTTTTCCACGCCCCGTATCGTAAAAGAAGGACAGTTGAGATATTTTTCGAAGTTTTTACAACAGGCTGAAGCGTGCAGTGTTGATTTGCTGTACATACATAATCTGGGTGTTTGGCAGCTGGCAAAGGAACAGAATAGTACGGTACCGTTGTGGGCGGATATGAGTCTGAATATTTACAACACCCAGAACCTGCAATTTTGGAAAGAGGCGGACGCGGCCGGGGCGACTGTTTCTGTAGAGCTGAACATGGGCCAGTTGGCCCATCTGGCCAAAGTCAGCCCGCTGCCGTTGGAATGTTTGGTACAGGGATCCATTGAGATGATGGTATCTGAGTACTGTGCGGGTGGCAGCTTTTTGGGCAATCTGGATAAAGGCGCCTGCACATTCCAATGTAAGGAGGATATCTATCTGCAGGACCGGAAGGACGCAAAGTTCCGCCTGGCCGGCGACCAGTTCTGCCGTATGCACGTATTAAATTCGCAGGATTTGTCTGTACTGGGCGGTTTACAGGAGTTGCGTGCCATGGGGATCGCCCGGGTACGTATCGACGGACGGACCTATGAACCGAATCAGCTGCGGGATTTGGTACAAAGATTTAAAGAGACCCTGGCCTTACAGGGAACGGCGGTGGAAAATCTGCCGGGAACCACGCGGGGTCATTATTACCGGGGCGTCTTGTGAGAGTAAGAACAGATTAATCAGCGTTTCCTTAACAGACAGGCCTTGCGGCAGAAAATGTTGCAGGGCTTTTTCTTTCTCTGCTTTTCTTTTAGCGGCGTATGTGTTACAATAACTACGAACGTTTGTTTTCAAAGCTTTGGAGGCCTGGCACATGACACCGGATATTGAATATGGGAATTTAATGCAGAAACTGAATACGGCCCAGCGGGAAGCTGTGAGTACCACGGAAGGTTTTGTCCGCGTCATCGCCGGAGCCGGTTCCGGCAAAACACGGGCTCTGTCCTGCCGTTTTGCTTTTCTGGTAAACGAGCTGGGCATCCTGCCGGGCAATATTTTGTGTGTAACCTTTACCAATAAAGCGGCCAACGAGATGCGCCAGCGTATTCATAACCTGACGGGGGACAACGATACCGGATATGTCAATACGTTCCACGGCTTTTGTGTTTCCGTACTGCAGGAGGACAGTTTTGCTGTCCAGTATCCAAAAAGTTTTCTGGTGCTGGATAATGCTGATGTGGATGCTATGCTGCAGATTATCTATGAGGAGCGGGGCCTGACTTTGCGGAACATGACCTTTTCCATGGCCAGGGACCGGATTGAAATTCTTAAACTGTTCAAGCGGCCGGAATATTACCGGGATATGATTGCCCTGCCGCTGGAAGCGCTGAAGGAAAAATATGATAACGCTGTCACGGTGGAAGATATCATCTTTTACGGATACCTGTATCAGGAAAAGAAATGTTTCGGGCTGGACTATAACGATCTGATCAAATTCACGCTGTACATCTTTAACGAGAGGGAAGAGATACGGCTGAAATGGCAGCAGCGGCTGGAATACATTATGATTGATGAATTCCAGGATATTGATTATCTGCAGTATGAACTGATGGAAGTTCTCTGCGCCTGGCATAAGAACCTGTTTGTGGTAGGAGACCCGGACCAGACCATTTATACATGGCGGGGCGCCGACGGGAGTTATCTTTTGGATTTTGATAAAAAGTTCCCGGGAACAAAGACCATTATGATGATGGAAAATTACCGTTCTACTCCTCAGATTTTGGCGGCAGCTAATTCCCTTATTGCAAAAAACACAAAACGTATTCCCAAGGAACTGCTTCCGATGTTGCCAGATGGCGGGCCGGTGGTCTGTCACTTTGCGGACATGCAGGATGCAGAAGCGAATTGGATCAGCGAAGAAATAAAACGATTGCATGAGGCGGGAATGCCTTATTCTGAAATCACGCTGCTGTACCGGGCCCATTATGTGACAAGGGCAATCGAGCAGGTGTTCCTGCAGGAAAAGATTCCATATACCATTTACAGCGGCGTACAGTTTTATGACAGGATGGAGATTAAGGATGCGCTCTGTTATCTGCGGATGATTGTCTACCGGGATGACCTGTCTTTCCGTCGTATCGTCAATGCGCCTAAACGCAATATGGGGAAACGACGCATGGAATTTTTACAGGATTATGCCGAACAGCACAGCTGTACGCTGTATCAGGCACTGCAGGCAACATGGGAGGATCCTGTATTTAAAGGTACGAAGGCCGGGCAGTTTGTAGCGCTGATGGAACGGTTTGCCGGCGGGCAGGCGGGACGTCCGGTTTCGGAGGTGCTGGCGGATATCCTGAACGAAAGCGGATATGAGAAAATGCTTCGCACCGAAGGGAGCCAGGAAAGACTGGACAATCTGGCGGAACTGAAGCAGTCCGTTTACGAATACGAGACCACCTGCGGTGAGGAATGCACGCTGGAGCATTACCTGAGCCACGTGGCTCTCTTTACCAACACAGACAGTCTGGACAGCAAAGGAAAGGTGAAGCTGATGACGGTCCACGCAGCTAAGGGTCTGGAGTTCCCATGTGTCTTTCTGTGCGGTATGAATGAGGGAATCTTCCCCTCCCGGAAAGTTCGAACGCTGGAAGCCATGGAGGAGGAACGACGGCTGGCTTTTGTGGCCGCTACACGCGCGGAAAATCGGTTGTATCTAACCCGGGCAGAGAGCCGGAACTTTGACGGTTCGCCTCAGTATCCGTCCCGTTTCATTCTGGATATCGATCGGCAGCTGATTCAGTTTACGAAAGAACCGCGGGAAGGATTGATTAAAGAAGCGAGGGACTATATCGAACTCAGCCGAAAATATATGCCTGCCAGCGAAAGAGACGTTGTATTTCCTGTGGGACAGCGGGTCCGTCATGCTGTGTTCGGGACTGGTACCGTCACAGATGTGGATAGAGACAGAGGCGCCCATGTGATTCAGTTTGACAGTATGGATACGCCGCGAAAGATATCGTTCCGGGTGAAGATGGAGAGAATATAAAATTATGAATACTCGTATTTCAGGGCGTTTTGCCGTCAAAACGCTGGAATTTGACAAAGTAAAGCAGAATGTTGCGGAAAAGGCAGCTACGGAGCAGGGAAAAGAACGACTGCTGAGCCTTCCTGTTTCTTCTGATTTTGAAACGGTAAAACGGATGCATATGGAAACAGCGGAAGCGTTGCGGTTTTTAAACGAAGGAAAGCGGTTTCCGTTCGGAGGTCTGTACAATATTGCTGAAGCTGTAAAGCGGGCCCGTATCGGCAGTATACTGGATGTGGAAGAACTGATGCAGATCAAATCCAGTATGCAGGCGTTCGGTGCGTTGAAAGTGTTCCTGCTGACACAAAGTGATGAGCACCCGAACCTAGCAGAGTATGGCCGGAATCTTGTGGAGTTTCCCAAACTGGTACGCCAGTTGGAAAAAACAGTTTCGGAAAAGGGGGAGATTCTGGATACAGCTTCTGTAAAACTGGCGGGACTACGTACCGGGATTGCGACTGCAAAAAGCAAAGTTCGCTCACAGCTGGAGAAGATACTGCATGATCCGAATAACCAGAAATACTTTCAGGATGCACTGGTAACCATGCGGGGAGACCGGTATGTGATTCCGATTAAACAGGAGTACCGGGCGAATTTTCCCGGTATTGTTCACGACCAGAGCGGAACCGGAGCCACGCTGTTCATCGAGCCTATGGCTGTGGTGAACCTGAATAACAATATAAAACGCTATCTGGCCGAAGAAAAGGAAGAAATCGAACGGATACTGCGGCAACTTTCCGGCGCCATCGGCGGGGAAGGCGACGTGCTGTTGCGTTGCCTTGCCGTGGCAGCGGATGTCGATGCGGTGTATGCGAAAGCACTGTACGCAGTGGAAACGAAAGCCTGTCAGCCTCAACTGGTATCCAACGGCGGATTGCGTATTGAAAAAGGACGGCATCCGTTGCTGCCTGTGGAAACGGCAGTACCGTTGGACGTGAATTTAGGCGAAACGTTTAACACACTGCTGATTACCGGCCCCAATACCGGCGGTAAGACGGTGGCGTTAAAGGCGTTAGGCCTGTTTGCCCTGATGAGCCAGACGGGCATGTTCATTCCGGCATTAAATGTTAAGCTTCCCGTGTTCCGGGCGGTATATGCGGATATCGGGGACGAGCAGAGTATAGAGCAAAGTCTTTCCACATTCTCCGGCCATATGATGAACCTGGTAAGCATTCTTCAGGAGGTACGGGAACGGGATCTGGTGCTGGTGGATGAGATCTGTGCCGGTACGGATCCTAATGAAGGCGCTGCACTGGCAATGTCTATTCTGGATCACCTGACGAAACAGGGCGTATTTACTATGATGACAACCCATTACAGTGAGCTGAAGACCTTTGCGTTTGGCCGCGAAGGCATGGAAAACGCCAGCGTGGAGTTCAATCCGGATACGCTGCTTCCCACATACCGTCTGCTGATGGGCGTGCCGGGCAGCAGCAACGCGTTTAATATCAGCCGCAGACTGGGATTGTCTGAGGAGATCGTTCACAATGCCGGCGATCTGCTGAACGAAGAGCATGTGCATATGGAAGATGTGCTGCAGGGACTGGAAGGAGAGCGGCGTCGTTTTGAAAGCCGTAGCCGGGAAGTAGAAGAATTGCGGTATGAAAGTGAAAAACTGCGAAACCAGCTGGCCTGGCAGAAAAAAGATTTTGAAAAGCAGAAGAATGAATTACTTCGTAAAGCACGGTATCAGGCAGATGAAATTTACCGTACCAGCCGCCGTGAAGCAGAAGCTGTACTGAAGGAACTGCGTTCCCTGAAAGCCGATTTAGCTGTGAAGGCCTTGCAGGCAAAAGCAGAAGAGGCGAGGAAACGGCTTGACAAACATTTAAGCCTTGACGAACCGTTACCGGAGGGGACGCCCCTTACGCCGGCTAATGCCCGCTCCGGCATGACAGTGCTGGTCAAGTCTTTACGTAAGAACGGGACCCTTCTGGAAGTAAAAGGAAAAGACGGGCTGGTTTCTGTGGGTGTGCTGAAAATGACAGTACCATTGTCACAGTGTCTTCTTGTAAAGGATACACCAAAGGAAAAACCGAAACCTTCGCAATATAAGCACAATGCATCCCACGCCATGTTTGTTGCGAAAACAGAAAGCACGGGGCAGGAGGTGGATGTACGGGGCATGACGACAGATGAAGCCATTCCGTATGTGGACCGGGCGATTGATGATGCGTTGCTGGCGGGGATTTCCCAGGTACGTATCATTCACGGAAAGGGAACCGGCGCATTGCGGGCCGGGCTGCATGCCTATTTGAAAGGGCACCGCAGTGTGGCGGCAGTGGCGCTGGCGGATCTGTCCATGGGAGGAGCCGGGGTGACTGTGGTAACCGTACGATAGAGGGAACGAACGATAATCATACTAATTATTGCGTCATAACTGTAAAAAAATCACAATATATTGCAATTTCGGGTTGTGAATCGGTATCAATTGGTGATATAATAACCATATATGTTCTAGGAGGGGCGATGTATGGCATTTGTTGTTAAAAAGTTCGGCGGAAGCAGCGTGGCTACGCCGGAGAAGATCTATCATCTTGTGGACCGTGTCCTGGCTGAAAAAAAGCCGGACGACAAAATTGTAATCGTTGTTTCCGCCATGGGCGATACAACGGATGATCTGCTGACATTGGCAGGTCGTATTACGGATCATATGCCCAAACGGGAAATGGACATGCTGCTGGCCACGGGCGAGCAGGTTTCTATTGCTCTGCTGGCTACTGCATTTATGGAACGGGGGCAGAAAGCGATTTCCTTTACCGGATTTCAGGCGGGCATCCGTACGAATGCAAGCTTTACAAAAGCAAGCATTTTGGAAGTAAATGCGGACCGTGTCAAAAAAGCATTGGATGAAGGAAATATTGTAATTGTTGCCGGATTCCAGGGCATTACCGACGAAGGCGATATCACCACATTAGGGCGCGGTGGCAGTGATACAACGGCAGTAGCAGTGGCCGCGGGTCTGAAAGCGGATATCTGCGAAATTTATACCGATGTGGACGGCGTTTATACTGCCGATCCCCGTGTGGTGCCCAATGCAATCAAGTTAAAAGAGATAACGTTCGGGGAAATGCTGGAACTGGCCCGTCTGGGTGCAGGTGTAATGCAGCCCCGCGCTGTGGAATACGGCGAACTGACCGGTACGGATATTCATGTCCGGTCCACATTTAACAGGGTAGAAGGAACGATTATCAGAGGGGAGTATACGATGATGGAAGAGAAAAAGTTTATTATCCGCGGCGTGGCTAGCGATTCTAATGTGGCAAAGATTGCTGTGCGGGGCGTGCCCGACGTTCCCGGTGTCGCTTATCAGATTTTTGATGCGCTGGCAAAGGAAAACATTGCGGTGGATATGATCGTGCAGAGCGCTTCCAATGTGAAAGAGAAAAATGATATCGTCTTTACCGTGACCAAGACGGATATGGCGGATACGGTAGGCGTGCTGGAACAGCTCAAAGGAAAGATCGGCTTTGTCCGGGTTGATGTGGAAGCCAATGTTGCCAAGGTTTCTATTGTTGGTGCAGGTATGCTGGGGAATCCCGGAGTGGCGGCCCGTATGTTTGGCGCCCTGGCCAGCGAAAAGATTAATT
Organism: uncultured Succiniclasticum sp.; assembly: GCF_902793885.1. Classification (NCBI taxonomy): domain Bacteria; kingdom Bacillati; phylum Bacillota; class Negativicutes; order Acidaminococcales; family Acidaminococcaceae; genus Succiniclasticum; species uncultured Succiniclasticum sp. The sequence goes on along the minus strand of NZ_CADBFF010000033.1, from coordinate 5,938 downwards.
TAGATGTTATCAGTACCTCTGAAATTACAATTTCCTGTCTCATCGCCAAAGAAGATGAGAAGAAAGCCGTGAACGTGGTGCACCGATTTTTCTTCCCTACTGAAGAAAAATAAGGGGTGCACAGAAGTTGCGGCGTTGTGGGAACAGATTAGAGGCTGAATTGCAGCCTGTTATCGGTCTGAAGGATTGACAAGGAGACAATATAAATGTATACAAGCTTTGCGGCGCCCCAGTCTAAGGGGAAAGCTGCCAATGACATTATTTTTGCGGCCAATGCACTGGCGGTGGCTGATGCGGCGGCTAACGGCGCAGAAAATGTAACGAATGGCACCATCGGTGCAATTATGGATGACGATTCAAAACTGGTATGTCTTCCGACAGTAGAAGCGGTATTCCGTAATCTTCCGATTAATGAGGTGATTGCCTATGCACCGATTGCCGGTACGCCTGATTATCTGGAAAAGGTACAGGTGGCGACATTTGGCAAATCCCGTCCCAACGGATTTACGAGTGCAGTAGCAACTACCGGCGGAACCGGCGGTATCCATCATGCAATCTGGAACTATACGGAAGCCGGCGATACGGTGATTACGGCAGACTGGTACTGGGGAGCTTATAAGGTATTGTGCCTGGATATGGGGCGCAAGCTGGATACCTATAAGATGTTGACGGATGAAGGTACTTTTAATCTGCCGGCGTTGGAAGCGAAAGTTAACGCATTGCTGGACAGGCAGAACAGCGTTATGGTCATCATTAACACACCGGCCCATAATCCGACCGGTTACAGCCTGACCAAAGAAGATATGGATCAGGTAGTAGCTATGCTGAAGAACGCAACGGAAAAGACAGGGAAACAGGCAATCCTGTTCCTGGATGCGGCCTATATTGATTACGCCGGGGAAAAGAATGCGGTACGCAAGGTGTTTGAAGCATTGAATGATCTTCCGGAAAGAATACTGGCTATCGTGCAGTACAGCATGTCAAAAGGATTTACCATGTATGGGCAGCGCCTGGGCGCAATGATTTGTGTATCGTCCAGTGAAGAAGCGGCCAGGGAGTTTTTTGAGATCAACCAGTATACCAGCCGTGCTACCTGGTCCAATACAAACCGTGCAGCCATGCGTACGCTGGTTCAGATTTACAGCGATGAAGCATTGCTGACTGCGGTGGAGGCGGAACGGGATCACTATTACAAGATGATTAAGGCTCGCGCAGACGTTTTTGTGGAAGAAGCAAAAGCCTGCGGACTTCCCATGATTCCGTATATAGCCGGTTTCTTCCTGTCAGTTCCCTGTGATAATTCTCAGGCAGTGTGTGATATTCTGCACAAGGATCATATTTATCTGGTTCCGTTGGCGGCCGGTGTGCGTGTTGCGCTGTGTTCCATCCCGTTGCAGAAAATCTCAGGTATTGCTACGAAGCTGAATGAGGCGCTGAAGGCTGTAGAAGCTGCAAAATGTAAATAATGTTTTTTGTTAATTATGGAAACGAACCTGCTATGGTTTCTTTTTAACAGATTTGGATTACTCCGGCTGAAGGTAAAACTTCAGCCTTTTTTCTAATAGCATTTGAACGGATAGCACTTGAATGGAGGAACAGTATGCTGCATATTACATTGCCGGGTGGCGTAAAAAGGGAATTTGCAGTAGGAACAACTTTGGCAGAGATGGGAAAGGATTTTTCGGATAACTACGATTCTCCTCTTGCCGTAGGAGTGTTTGACGGACTGGAGTACAGCTTATCGTATCAGGTTACGGAAGATGGGGAAGTGTCATTTATTCCCATGAATTCCGTCGAAGGGATGCGTGCCTTTGTCCGCAGCATCGTATTTGTCTGTGATGTGGCTATGAAAGAACTGTTCCCTGATACGGAGCTGGAAGTCTGTAATTCGCTGGGCAGTGCCCTGTACTGTATTATGCCGAAAAATCCGCTGACCCCGGTTCAGTTAAAGCAACTGGAAGACAAAATGCACACCATTGTTGCAGCAAAATATCCCATTGTGACGTTTCCGGTAGATCGCCGGGAAGCAATTGAGAGGGCAAAGCAGGATCCTTATCTGGGACAGGACGTGCTGGCTATGATCAATATGGCCCCGGAATCTGAGACGTTGTTTGCCTACGAACTGTGCGGGGTACGGGAGCCGTTTTTTGAACCGCTCTTGCCTAGTACGGAACATTTGGCAGCCTTTGAACTGATTCCCTTTGATAAGGGATTTGTAATTAATTATCCAGAAATTGAGGATTATCGGAATCTGCCGCCCTGGGATACAGTGCGGCGCATCAATCATGCGTATCAGGAAGCGGAAGAGTGGTCCGCTATGATCGGCTGTAATACGCTGGCGAAATTGAATCGCATTATCCGGGAAGGCCGGGCCGATAAAATTATCCGTGTGGCGGAAGGGCTGCAGGAAAAGAAGTTTGTAGCCATTGCGGACTACATCACGCAGCACCGTGATAAACTAAAATTTGTCCTGATAGCAGGTCCGTCTTCTTCCGGGAAGACTTCATCCAATCAGAGACTTTGTGTGCAGATGGAGGTGAACGGGCTTCATCCGATTCCGATTTCCATGGATAATTATTATGTGAATCGGGAAGATACACCGAAAAATCCGGACGGAACGTATGATTTTGAACGGGTGGATGTGATAGATATCCCTTTGTTCAATGAGCATCTGACACAACTTCTTCGGGGCGAAACCGTGATGTTGCCGTACTATAATTTTATGACCGGACACAGGGAATACCGCGGTCAGAAGATACGCATGCAGGAGAACAGCATTTTTGTAATTGAAGGAATCCATGCACTGAATCGCAAGGTTACAGAATCCGTGCCGGATGAGAACAAGCTGAAGATTTTTGTCAGTGCCCTGACACCCATGTCACTGGATGCGTTTAACCGTATTCATACGACAGATTTACGTCTGTTGCGGCGTATGGTCCGCGACTCGCGGTTCCGTTCCCATGATGCGCTGGATACGATCAAAATGTGGCCTTCGGTACGGTATGGGGAAGAAAAATACATTTTCCCCTGTCAGGAAGAGGCGGACATCTTCTTTAACACGTCATTAATCTATGAGCCTGCTATTTTACGCAAGTTTGCAGTGCCTTTGTTAGAGACTGTTCCGAAAGAAGAGAAAAAAGCGTTTTTTACCGCCTCCAGGCTGCTTCGCCTGTTACGGTTGGTCGAACCGCTGGATGAGGACATGATTCCAAACAATTCCATCTTAAAGGAGTTCATTGGCGGTTCAGCTTTTGCAAAAGAGTTATAACAGGTGATAAAAAAAACTCCCGCTGGCCTCAGACCAGCGGGAGTTATGTTTTGTTAGGGCAGGGATTGCTCAATCCGTGTTATTTTTTAGTATCTTTCTGTGGTTTGGTCGGTACGGGTTTCGCCGGCGCCGGTTTTGCCGGAGTCGGTTTGGTAGAAGCAGGTTTGTTTACGGAAGGACTATTCCTCTTTTCCGGCTTATTGCTTACTACCGGTTTGTTGCTGACCGCCGGTTTATCCGGCTTATTCGTGCTCGATTTAGGCTTTACGACTTTAGGCGGTTTTGCAAGGGGATCGTTTTGCAGTTTGGTTTCTTCTTCTTTGTTCTTGTCTTTATCTTCTTCTTCTTTGTTTCCAATGTCCGCGCCAACAGGTGTTACGGCTCCGGAAGGACGGACAAAGTCTGCATACGGAACTTCCTGTACAGCATTGATCATGAAATCGTGCCAGATGCTTAACGGAGCGCCGGAACCGTACATAGCTCCCATACTGCGGTTTCGGTCGTCGCCAACCCAGACTGCACAGGAAAGGTTTGGAGTGTAACCGCAGAACCAGGCATCTTTGGAATCATCGGTGGTACCGGTTTTTCCGGCTGCCGGGCGTCCCAGACCGGAACCTCCGGCTGTACCGCTGATCAGTACATCTTTCAGCATATCAGTGGTCTGATAGGCTGCTTTGGCGCTGACAACCTGTTTCGGCGCGTGTTTATGTTCGAAGATAATCTTACCATTGCGGTCTACAATTTTCGTAATGGCAACCGGCTGGTTCAATACCCCGTTATTAGCAATGGTACCATATGCAACAGCCATTTCTAACGGGCTGACGCCTTTGGTAAGCCCGCCTAAGGCCATGGCCGGATTATTATCGGTATACGGACCGTCTTCCACTAACGATGTGATACCACATGCTTTTGCCATCCGCATGACTTTATCTGTGCCGACCCGTAATGCGACCCGAATCGCAGGGATGTTATAGGACCGGGACAGAGCGGTACGCAGGGTAACTGTTCCATGGAAACCGCCGCCTGCATTCTGGGGAGCCCATCCTCCAATTTTCAGCGGTTTGTCGTCAACCATAGTGGCTGCATTCAAACCGTTGTCCATGGCAGTCAGATAAACGAAAGCTTTAAAAGAGGAACCGGGCTGCCGTTGGGCGAGTACAGCACGGTTGAATTTATCCTGGCCGCGCCCGCCGATCATGGCTTTAATATAGCCGTTAGTAGGATCGAGTGCAACGAGCCCGACCTGAGGCTGCGTGAGTTTATCGGGATCTTCTGTCCACAGATCAGGCAGATATCGGATCGCGTGTTCCGCCTTGGCCTGCATGCTGCTGTCCAGCGTAGTGTAAATTTTCAGGCCGCCTTTAAACAAAGCGTCTGCGCCGAATTTATCCATAACCAGCTGGGAAACGTAATCGAAGAAATAAGAACGAAGGTCTTTTTGTTTTCCTTTACTTTCGTCTTTGCGTATTTTTACTTCTTCTGCTTTAGCTTTCTGTGCCTCGGCCTGGGTGATGTGCCCATATTTTACCATCTGGTCAAGGACGATCTCCCGGCGTTCTTTATTTGCCTTTGGATTATCCATGGGGTCGTAGTAGTTCGGACTTTTTGGGATTGCGGCTAACGTAGCAGCTTCTGCAAGGGAAACATCCTGGATATGTTTTCCGAAATATGTCAGTGCGGCAGATTCTACACCATATGCGCCCTCCCCAAAATAAATCTGGTTAAGGTACATATTCAGGATTTCGTCTTTCGTATATTTGTTTTCCATCTGCCTGGCAAGAAATGCTTCCTTGATTTTACGGGAAATCGTACGTTCCTGTGTCAGGAATGCGTTTTTGGCAAGCTGCTGCGTTATCGTACTGCCACCCTGTACTTCCTGTCCCATAATGTTGCTGACCAAAGCGCGGAATGTGCCGCGGTAGTCAATGCCGCTGTGATCATAGAAACGGTTATCTTCAATTGAAATAAAAGCGGCCCGGACGTGCTTTGGAATCTTGTCCATCTTTACAGGCAGTCGGTGTTCAGCGGAAGCTGTAGTAAAAATAATTTTATTTTCATTATCGTAAAACTGGGAAACTGCATCAGGAACCAGGCCTTCTTCCATAGCGGAATCGGAAATGGAATACCCGCAGGAAGTTGTCAGCAGGGCTGCTGTAAATAAAGCCGTGAGAGTTATCAGAAGCTTTCCCCGAAATAATGAAGAATTGCTGTTCATGTCTACCTCATCTTTCTTAATCGTGATAATTGAATTATGCCAAAGCATATTACACTACATTATAGCATTATAACTCCGATTTGTCATTAAAGTGTGTTAAAAGTATGTTATTTGTTTCAAATTTATTTGATATCCATTTTTCCAAAAATATGATTTATCGGTCAGTGCACAACGTATAGTATAGGCGAGTAGACTATAGCACAAAAATAAAAATTTTTATTGAAATTGCCGGGAAAACCTATTGCTTTTTTGGAGGAAAAAAGATAAAATACACTTACCCGCCATAAGACGATTAACGATTTATAAAAAAATCAAAAAAACAGTTGACAACATCATTGGGATGTAGTAAACTATGAAAGTCGTCAGTTGACGGCAAGGAACCTTGAGAACTGAATAACGAACCAAATGAATGTGCGGGTCAGTCCCTTTTGGGACAGACCTAACGAAGTCAAAAA
>NZ_CADBFF010000032.1:0-21573 GCF_902793885.1 uncultured Succiniclasticum sp. | reverse complement strand
GAGTAGATAATCAAGTTTCAAAAGTAAGTGGCTCCCGTTTGTCCGGATTAGTGGCTCTCACTGTTCCGGACAGGCGGCTCCGCCGCAACGGTATTTGCAGGATGAATTCGTTCCCCAAACAGTACATCATGTAACTATTGAAAGCATAACTTGTCATATATGTAAGTTTTATAATGTGGAATTGAATGACCTGATAGGCAAAAAGCGTTCAAAGCATATAAACATGCCCAGACAGATTGCCATGTATCTTTGCAGAAAGATGACAGATGAATCCTTTTTGAAAATTGGCATGTTCTTTGGCGGCAGGAATCATACAACAGTCATTCATGCCTGTGAAAAAGTTGAAAAGATGCGGGAAGAAGATAAAGGCTTTGACAAACTGATGCAACAGCATGAAGGAAAGGTATGTTCCACCTGAAAGAGTTTTTCATAAATTAAAAAGACAGGGCAGCTCTCATACAACTGCTTATACAACAATTGTGCAATTATAATTGTGGATTCAGTTGAGGATAATAAATAAAGCTGGGTGGTAACATGTTTTTAGACGATTCTCCGATTCGACAAGAAAGTGACGATTTACTTAACAGAAGTGAATTTGCTAAAAAAATAGGAGATTCTATTATTAATTTAAATGCTGAGAATGGATTATGTATTGGTATGTTTGGACCTTGGGGAAGTGGTAAAACATCAATCCTTTATATGCTGTTGGAGGAAATCAATCAAAAGGTTGCCAAGCAAAAAACAAGACCTATCATTTTATCTTTTAATCCTTGGAATTTTACAACAGCAGAACAGTTATTTCACCAGTTTTTTTATATGCTTGCAGATGAATTTGCAAGTAGTTCTGAACAGGCGATTAAGGAAATCGGAGATGCATTTAAAAAATATGCAAATATTGCAGCAGAGATTAGCTCCGTAACTCAGTTTAATGCGCTTCAACTCGCTTTTAGTTCTATTGGCGCCGTTAGCAAATTTTTATCGCCGAATAATATCTTGAATGACAATGACTTAACTAAACAACGAGATATTATTATAAAACGACTGCGAGAGCAAAAACAAAAGATAATTATTGTAATAGATGATATTGATCGCTTGCCAAATGATGAAATTCGTTTAATCTTCCAGTTAGTAAATTCAGTAGCAAAATTTCCAAATACAATTTATTTATTATCTTTTGATCGTAATATTGTTGCCAATGCGTTGTCTAAGATTCAAAACTCTGATGGGAATGATTTTTTAGAAAAGATTATTCAGGTTCCGATTGAAATTCCTGAGATAAGAGAAGATAGTCTTAATAAAATTTTGTTTACGAAGTTGGATGAAATACTTAAAACATATGGACTTGGACTTGATCAGGGACATTGGCAGTTTGTTTTTAAGGATTGTTTGGAAGGGAACGTAAAAACGATAAGGGATATAAATCGCCTTATTAATACATTGCACACGAAATGTCTTGTTGTTGGGAACGAAGTGGATTTTGCTGACTTGGTTGCCATTTCTTTTATTGAGAATAATTATCCAGATCTTTATTATTGGATAAAGAAGAATCCGGAAAAATTGGTTGGAGGAAAAGAGTTTTGGAAAGACCAAAATAAAAGTTATAAGTCTATTATCGAGGAACATAAAAATGAAATGGTGAATCTATTTCATAGCAATGGAGAATTATACAATGATATGCTTGGCGTTCTTTTTCCATATTGGTCACAATATAATTCTGAAACTACTGAAAAGCTGTGGCGAAAACGAAGAATAGGACATAAAGAGTTCTTTTACAGATATTTTTGCTTGGGCTTGGATAATGGACAAATTTCACGGGAGATTATTGATAAAGCGCTTTTTATCTTTGATGAACAGGATTTGTCAAATTTTTTAGATGAAGTTAATTATAATTATTCTGGGAAATTTTTTCTCAATGAATTAAGAGCTGCTTTAGAAGAATTAGGTGAAACCAGAAAGCTTTTGATAGCCAAAGTTTTGATTCGAAAAGCAGGTGCTTTTAAAGAAGAAAGGGAATCATTATTTGATTTTCCGATACATACATTAATTGAATTTGAAATTAAAAATTTGTTGAACAGTATAAAAGATGAGCATTTAGTTTATGGTTTATTAAAAGATGTAATAATAAATGCTGACGAAAATTCTGTGCTGATGGTTTCTAAATTAATTGATTCAATTAAGACATCGTATGAAAGATTAGCGGAGGATAATCAGAAACGAGATGATAATGTATTTTTGGTTTCAGAAGAGCATTTGTTGAAATGCGAGAAATTATTTAGTGATAAAATTTTACAGATTGCAAGGACTACGGATTTGTTTGATTTGCCTCATGCTGGACGTATTCTATATTTATTTGAAAGAGTTGATAATAAAAATTTTAATGATTATATTAACAGTAGAATTAATGATAGTCTTGAAATTTTAAAGTATCTGCAAACTTTTGCATCAGAGATTTATGTAAATGGTGTAAACAGTGGTTGGAATTATCAAAAAGAGTATGTTAAGCATTTGTCTGAAGATAAAATTGAAAAAGCATATACAGAAAGTCTTAAAGATGGTAGTATTTGGAAGCTTTCTGATGAAATGCAATTAAAAATTATTGCTTTTGAGTTTTCAAAAATGAAAAAAAGAGATTGGGAAGACTGTATTCCAAAATCAGTGGTTGAAAAAAGACTTAATGAGTTAAAGCAAACAAATATAAATTTTAGTTAATCAAAGGTTATAATTATGACAAAACCTAAAAAAGAAATAAAAGGATCAAGCATGGCAAACTTTAATTTAATGCCAAATTATTTTGATCCGCCTGATGTAAAAAAAGCATATGAAGCTATTAACAGCGAAAAGGAAAAATTTGGTAAGTATCATAAAGCTATTTTTCATGTTCATACGCCAGAATCATATGACTATAAATTTTATGAAGAGTGGGGGGAAGAATTATACAAAGGTAAAACAGCGGAAGAAATTGCAGAGATATTTTTTAAGTTATATAATCCCGAAGCAACAACATCTTTTATACATTCGCCAGAAGATATCGATATGTTTGATGATGAAAAACAATTTTGGTCATTTTTGGCGTTGGCAAAAACAATCGTTGATAAGGAAATAGAAATTATTGTAGTTGCAGATCATAACACAATTAATGGTGTAAAAAAATTAGAAGAAGCTATAAAACTATTAAACAATTTATCGCCTTTAAAAATTTATCCTGAAATCATTGGTGGTGTTGAAATTACTTGTGCTGATAGACTGCACGTGGTAGGAATTTTTGATTTCCGGAATAGAGATACAATAAAATTTTTAAAAGAATGGCTTCATAATTCGCTGTACAGTCTTAAAGACGGTGTTATTAAAACCAGTTTAGATGTTATTCAAATACTTAGGCAACATAGTATGTTGTCTTATATTGCCCATATTAATACATCTGAAATGTTGAATGGAAAAAAGATTTATTCTTCTGCTTACAGAAAAGAATTATTCGGTTTAGAAGAGTTAATGCTGTTAGGTATCAATGATATTTCCAAAGCCGAAAATGTGAAACAAAGATTACGGGAAATTGGTGTTAAGCATAGGGAAGTGAATTTTATTTTAGACAATGATTCCCATAGTATTGATACGATTGATAATAATATTGTTTGGATAAAAGGCGAAAAAATCGATTATGATATGATTGCTGAAGCAATCAATGATTATGACGTTTCTATAGCATTAGAAAGATTTGAACAACCGAATATCTTTATTAAAGGTGTCTATGTTGAAACAAAGTATTTATCTACCAATACTAATTTTTTAGTAAAAAACAAAGGTCAAACAGATGACTCTTTTGTAATCAGGTTTTCTAATGCGTTAAATTGTATTATTGGCGGACGCGGAACGGGTAAAAGTACTTTATTAAAACTGTTAGAATTTGCATTAACATTAAAATGTAATGATAGCACGGAATTGGAATATTTGTGCAGGCATGGTAATATTTGGATTCTATTTGAAAAAGAAAATGAACAATACATTGTTGGTATGTTGCTACCTTACTTAGATGATGAGAAAGCAAAAGATTATTACTATCTTGCGCCACAAAAAGAGATATATGACGATTACAGGAGGCAGCGTGTCAAAGATAAAATAGAAAAAGTAAAAAGAGAATCATTTAACAAGTTAATCAAAGTATACAAAGTAGATAATATCAAAGATAAAAAAGCGTTTCCAGCAATTAAGGATAAAAATGAAAAATCAAAAATCTTAAAAGAATTGTATGATACCAGTTATTCTGTTAATGACTTGGTAAATATCACTAATGATGAAAAAAAGTTGACTTCCTTTTTAAAATCAAGATTTCTTGTTAATCAAGAAAAATTTCCTCCCCTATCTAAAAGTGTTCGTTTTAAGAATCATAATGAATTTAAACAGTTTATAAAAAGAATACCAATAGTATTACGGGAACGTGAAGAAAACGTAGTGAATGAACTAAGGGAGTTCAATGAACAGAAGAATAATACATTGAAAATTGAATATAAACAGCAAAATGATGCTAATGATGAGTTTTCATTTGTACGTTGTTTTGAAAGTAATAGCTTTAGTGCGGGGAAATATTTTTTTGACTATAGTATTGACAGTAATGGAATATATGACTATCTCAATTATGTTTTGAACAAAATGACGATTTTTGAATTCTTTAATATGGTTACGAATCGACGGCAAGAACTTTATAAGTATTCGATTTTGCCGTATGTGCGCAGGTATGAAAAGCGGGGAATTCAGGAAATTAATAAGGATAACCAAACTGTAGTCATCGACAAAATTATTGACATTTTATTAAGCGATTATAATATTAATAATTACATTACAGAGTTTTTCAGGAGATACTTGGATAGTCTTGAAAAATTTGAATTATTTTTTGACCTAACAAGTAACTCTACTGATAAAAGAAGAGCCCATGATTTTAGAAATGTTAAACAGATTTCTCTTGGTCAAAAGGTTATTGCTATGCTTAGTTTTATTCTAGCGTTTAGTGATTACAACCGAGATTTTAGGCCATTGCTTATAGATCAACCAGAAGATAATTTAGACAGTCAATATATTTATGGTAATCTTGTTCAAAGGTTAAGGCAAATTAAAGATAAAAGACAGGTTATTATTGCAACACATAATGCGACCATTGTTACTAATGCAATGGCTGATCAAGTTTGTGTTATGTATTCCGATGGAAAGAACGGATGGATTGAGACTCGTGGCTATCCGGGTACAGAACGAATTAAAAAAGCTATTATAAAATATTTAGAAGGTGGGACAGACTCGTTTAAGCATAAGGAAAAGATTTATAGGAAAGTATTGGACAACACTTGATTAAGCTAAAAGGATAAGCATAATTCTGCTGAATATAAGATTTGATTTTTAAATGGATTATTATATGTCTATAATGCTGTTTATTATTAATTATCCGTGAGGTACCCCACCATGCAGCTACCAAAATCAGAACAACTGAATATTGCAAGCTTATCCCGCCTCTTCGATAACAAGGCGGAATGCTACAAGCTGTTCTGGTTTCAGGCGATTCTGAATCATGTCTGCAGGGGGCAGCAGGAGATTCGTTTTGAGGAACTCATCGACGATATGATCGCCAACGCCTGGTACATGGTGACGGAGTATCATCTCAACCTGGGCTCCGGGAGCGGAAGCTGGAGAAGGTTAAAAAATATTGGAAGCTGCTTTCGGAGCTGGCGCCGATTCATGAAATCTACGGGGAGAATCGGCTGGCGCCGGAGAACATTTCCATCGATCACTTTGTGCCCTGGTCCTATGTGGCCCATGATGAGTTTTGGAATCTGCATCCCACCACCCGGGCCATCAACAGCAGCAAGAGCAATCGTCTGCCGGAGTGGGAGTTGTATTTTCCGCGTTTTGCCGGTCTGGAGTATTTGTCGTATCAGATGATGTGGAAGTATGAGGCGGTGCGGAACGAGTTCAAAAAGTGCGCCAGGGAGCATCTGAACAATCCGGAGATCGGGCGCCGGCTGTATCGTGAGGGGCTGGAGGCGGAGGAGTTTACGCAAATGCTGCGGGAGGTCGTCTATCCGATTTATCTTTCGGCAAAGACCTGCGGGTTCAGCAGTTGGGAGTATGAGCCGGGCGAGCATGAGCCGGGCCCGCGGCCGGTGTCCGGTGATTTGTTGTGTCCGGTGAATGGCTGCGCGTTTCCGGAGGATGGGGAAACGTTGTTTAAGGTTGCGGAGAGAAAATGGTAATTTTAACTTAACTTGATTAATATAAGTTTAAATGAAAGTCAGCGAAAAGTCAGCGCAAAGTCAGCGCAAATAAGTGAGGGAAAGCGCATATTTAGGCATGTTTCAATTTGTTTGAGTCAGCGCAAAGTCAGCGAAAAGTCAGCGCAAAAAACTTTGCCAAGGGCAGTACAGGTTTAAGTACAAATCGGAAATGTAACTAAGGATGTCACTAAGACCATAGTTAATTATGGGTTGCGGAGAGAAAATGAGGCTCATGCATTCCATAATTAATTTATCCGAAATTTTAAAATGTTGGCGCCGGATATGCGAGTAAAAGTGATTTAAGGGAGGGAAATTATGGCTGAAATATATTATTCTCTCGGTGAAGAAACCGAACAGATTGAATTTAAAAAAAGTACCGGTGAAATGAAAGAAGCTGTTATTTCTATTGCTGCAATACTGAATAAGCATGGGAAAGGCGATCTTTATTTTGGCGTTAAAAATAACGGCGATGTGATTGGACAGGAAATTTCTGATAAAACGACAAGGGAAGTGAGCCAGGCAATAGGGAGTCATCTGCGACCAGTCATATATCCTGAAATTATGAAAGAAACGTATGGCGGAAAAACTGTTGTGCATGTAAAATTTGAAGGACATATGCAGCCGTATTCGGCTTTTAATATTCCCCGGATTCGCGTGGCTGACGAAGATCTTGTCATGTCACAACAGGTTTACGCAGAACTGATTCGTAAAAGAGATGATTTTAGGGAGTCTTGGGAACGGAAAATTTCTGAATATCATGTTGCAGATGTTGATATGGAAGTGTTTTCCCGTTATTTGAAGCGTGCTAAGGAAGTCGGGCGTATTGTTTTTGAAAACGAAGCGCCGCAAATTGTTTTAGAAAAGTTGGGACTGACAAACGGTGATCATCTCCTTAATGCGGGAGCTGCGCTTTTTGTTAATTGTGGTATTAACGATTTGCAAATGGCCAAGTTTGCGACAAATGAACGCATTACGTTTACGGATATACGCAGGCACACAGGGTCGATTTTGGGTCTTATCGAAATTGCCATGCAGTATCTGATTGACGCTATGGACTGGCGGGCTGAATTTAATGGCAAGCTTCGTCGTGATGAAATACCGGAAGTTCCCGTAGACGCATTGCGCGAGGCCGTTGTCAATGCGTTTGCGCATCGTCAGATTGAATCCGGCCAAAGTATCCAAATTATGATTTACAAAAATCGTATTGAAATATATAGTCCGGGCGTTTTTCCAGAGAGGATTACTCCTGAAGCGTTTGCAGAAGGCAATAAGATGGCAATTCGCCGGAACCAGTTGATTACCCAGGTATTGTATTATTCAAAGGATATGGAAACCTTTGCGACAGGTCTGAAAAAGATTAAGACACTCTGTGGAGAAGCAGGCGTCAGATATGAATTTAAAAAAGAAGAGTATGGATTTACGGTTGTGTTCTATCGTCACTGCGGTGAAGGTTGGGGATGGAGCGGTGAGAAGGATTATGTGAGGGACAATGTCCCTCACGGTGACCCTCACAGTGTCCTTCATGAAAAAACGTTGGAAGAAATTATTGAAGAATTGATTCGTGCTGATAATAAAGTAACACGTGCACAGATGGCAGAAAAAATCGGTGTAAGTGTAAAAACTATTGCCCGAAAACTAAAGGAAATGAAACATATCGCCTTTGTTGGAAGTGGTAATAATGGTCATTGGGAAATCAAAGAGTAGTATGAAAAGTTGCCGATTTGCGGAGAGAAAATGAGTTTGGATTATTATGACGCTCATGCAAAAGAATATGCGGAACTGACCGTGAAAGCGGATATGTCTCCGGCTTATGACCGGTTTTTGGCGTATCTTCCTGCGGGCGCGGCTATTTTGGATGCAGGCTGCGGCAGCGGGCGCGACAGTTTGTGTTTTATGAAAAAGGGGTATGATGTGACCATGCTGGACGCGTCCGGGGAGATGTGTAAGTGCGCGGAGGCGTTGACCGGACAAAAGGCGTTGTGCATGGGGTTTCATGAAATAGAGTTTGCGGATCGGTTTGATGGCATTTGGGCCTGCGCGTCGTTGCTTCACGTTTCGGAAAAGGAATTGGAAAACGTTCTTGTAAAATTCCACCGTGCGCTGAAACGGGACGGCGTTTTGTACGCGTCATGGAAATATGGAGAGGCGGAACGTATGGACGGCGGACGATTTTACTGTGACATGACGGAAGAAAAGTTGCGGCGTGTGTTGGCGCGTGTGGGTCTGTTCGACTGTCTGGAGTGCTGGGTGGCGGAGGATGCGCTGCCCTCGGGCCGGGAGCAGAAGTGGCTGAATGTGGTGTGGAGGAAGTGTCATAGAGAGGATCCTGTGGTGAGAAAATGAATCGAAAACGTAGGGTATCAACCAGGAAGAAAAAGGCAATCCTTTCTGCCGTTGCGGCTGGAGTTTGGTTCAGCGGCTTGTTCCTGCCGCAAACGGCCGGGGCGGTGGATCAGGTTACGATTGGCTGGGACGGCAAAGCGGTTTTTGATGTGAAATATTACGGCGCCAGCGATTCCACGAAGGATCGGGCGGATTTTTTTCAACAGTTTGTAAACGTAAAGAAAGGTTATTCCGCCCTTGCGTATGATTTAACAGGCGATATTAAAAACGGCTTGAATAAGTCGTTCCGATGGTGGGCGGAAATTCTGGGTCCGGGCGCAACCATGTCCCAGCCGGCACAGTATTTTGTGGGAACTTTCGATGAAGAAAATGCCGGAGCGTTGGCTTATATCTTCAAAAACGGAGTCGAAACAAGCGATCCCCATCTGTTTAAGGAAATTTTCCAGAGCGGGCAAAGGGTGCCGCAGTTTGATGATGTTGCTGCGTTTATGCGTAACAAAAATGAGTATGAGAAGAATGGCGTTGGGTTTGGGACCATCCTGATCGGGCAGTATGTGGGATATGATGATTTGCACGATGGCGGGTATGGTTTTGTGAATTCCGTGTATGAGGCAAATCCTACGCCGCTGATTCTTTCGCAGGTTGATATTGCGCCGATTATGTTCCATGAGATCGGTCACAGTTTGGGTATTTCTTCCCATCGTGACAAGATTATAGAGCAAACAGTGAGCGGCAAGAAATACACCTTATACGGATTTAAGGATTTTGACGAAACCGGGTTTGAAGCGCATCTGTATGATCAATACGGAACAAGGGCCACACCGAATGCTTTCATTTTGCCGTCGAAAAAGGATCTTTCATCCGTGAATGCCGTACTGGAGGCAAATCCCGCGCTGAAAGCGAAATTCAAACCGGAACATGTTTTCTATGTACCGGATACGGCGGAGTCGAAAAAGGATGGAAAGATTTATCTGTATTTTGCGGGCAAACACGTTACGGATGTGTTGGACGGAAAAACGTTCACCCGGGGTGACGGGCAGCAGATCAGCGGAATTCCGATTAACACGTGGGAGTACGGGGTGCCGAATCTGAGTCATTTGGAATTGGCCAGAAGCATGATGAGCCACCAGTTATACAGAAGTTATGTAAATTTTATGGAAGCGGAGCTGGCGGCGCTGCAGGATATTGGGTATCAGATTGACAGAAAAAATTTTTACGGGCGGTCGATTTATAATGATGGCCTGACGCTGACTAATGAGCAGGGGTTTTCGGCCCGGAAAGATGGCCGGTATGTGGACGGCTATAATACGGCTACCTTTGGGATCGGCTTGCATGTGTATGGCTCCAACAATACTATTACCCAGGCCGGTAATGTGTTTGCGAAGGGGGCCGGTGCGGTGGGTATCCGCGTTGACGGAGTCAATAATACCATTACGGTTCCCAAGGGTACGGAAATTCACGCGGACGGAAGTTATAACGACGGGATCCTAATTGCCTACGGAAAAAATCACAGGGTCAATGTGGAAGGTACGGTTACTGCCACCGGGGAAAGCGGGAATGCGTTAAGTTTTGATTTCGGTTCCAACGCGATTGGCACAAGTACGGAATATCGCGGTTCTTTCTTCCGGTACCGGAGAGGGATTTTAAATAATGTCGTGTATGAAGCAAAGAATCTCGGCCTGAATGAGATTTACAATGATACGGATGCCTGGAGTTTTTCCGATGTAAAGAACAGTGACCTGAATGCGCCGATGGTGAATACGGTGAATATTTCCGGCAAACTGATTGCGAATCCGGAAACCTTCGGCAATGCGATTTATATTGATTCAACGGCGTTTGTTGACACCATTAACATTAACGACGGCGCGGAGATTAAGGGCAATATTCATTCACAGTGGAAGCATTTCACGCCGCATATGGGGATCTATGATTATGAAACACCGGTTGAGACGCAGTTTACATATCCCGATGGCACGCGTACAAAACTGGAAGGGTTGATGCTGCAGTATAAGGGCGGCGTGTATCCTTACACAAAATATATTCCCGACCTTGTGACGAAATTAAATTTCAATACCACCATGGCGTATGACGGGGACATTGACGGCATGGACAATATGAAGATCAATGTCAACGGCAATTTGGTGTATGGCGGTTCGGCGGATGTTGTCAGTGTGAATGTGGCAGAAGGCGCGGGTCTTTTCGGCGGAACGTTTACGGTCAATGACATGAGCGGAAAGATGGCGGCGGGTTTTTCGGATGACACCACGGGAAAGTTTTTCAATCACGGCACCATCGGTTCCGCGTACAGCGACAGGTCTATGACGATTCGCGGCCGGTTGATTTCTGACGGCACCTTAAGCGGGTACGGCGGCGGTGCGTTGGGTGATATCGTGGTGAAGGGCGCGGCGGCTATTGACGGCTCGAAGATTTCTGCGGTCAATATGCTGCCGGATGAGACCATGACGGTGTTGAAGGCGGATTCCGTCACCGGGCAGATACGGAATGATGTGGGAAATCCTGTGGAGATTTCCGGTTTGCTGAAGGGGTACGGCACGGTGTCGGGGAAGGACGTGAAGTTTACTTCCCAGTATTCCGATAATCTGGGCGAATTGTCCGCTTCGCAGCGTGAGGCGCTGGGGGCGGTGAATGCGATGCTTGCCGGTTTGAATCAGGACAGCCGGAAGTCGGAGCTGCGGAAGATTTACAATTTGGATGCAGGGAGTACGAAGAGGGCGCTTGACCAGATCGGGTATTCGCCGGCTCCGCAGATGATGAGTGCGGTGCAGGCGGGCAGCGTGGCCAATCGGGTGATTTCCGACAGGCTGACTGCGGCGTTTTCCCCACAGGAAGTGAGCGCGGATGTGCCGGTTCCTGTCAATCGTTCTGTTGACGGGGCGGAGGATAAGGCGTTGACGGTGCCGGTGAAGTTGGAAGTTCCGGTGCAGGCCGACAATGATGTCTGGGTGAAGTTCACAAAGAACTGGGGCGAATTGAAGGGCGACGCAGATTATCACGGCCAGGCGATTTCCGGCGGCTATGACAGGGCCATCGGCAAACATTGGCGTGGAGGTCTGTTTGTCAGCTATGATGCGAAAAGTCTGGGGGCGGACCATTCCGGCGGCAATATGTACGACACGCGCTTCGGTGTGTATGGCGGATACCACAGGAATGCCGATGACGCGTTTATTTATATGGACGGCGGCAGGATCCGGAACAAGCTGCACAGAAGTATTCCGGCCCTGGGCCTGGGGACGGAGGCAAAGTACCATTCCAATATTTTTGAAATCGGCGGCGAGTACAGGCATAACCTGCAGCCGGAACGAACCTGGCAGATTTCGCCTTTCGTCAATCTGCAATATTCCAGCATGAAACAGGAGGCGTTTGCGGAAACAGGGGCGGGGATTTTTAATCACCATGTGGATGCGAAGCGCAACAATTATTTTGCCGGACAACTGGGCGTGGAGTTTAAACGGCAGTTGCGGCACGGGCACTATGCGGCCCGGATCGGGGTAAAGTATGCCTTCGCTGGGGCGGATCCTGCGCTGAGTTTCAGCTATGAAGGGGACGCGGGGCATGCGTACAGGCTGGAGAACAATCAGGATAAAACCCACGTTGTACTTTCCATCGGCGGAGAGAATGAATTTGCCCATGGCTGGATGCTCGGGGGAGACGTGCAGCTGCAAAAAGGCCGCCATGACAGAGATGTCTCGGCTTCTGTGATGGTGAGGAAAGTGTGGTAAGACTTGTTTAAGGTTGAGGAAGGGAATTGACTATTCCTATTATTACGAGACGGAAGAATGAATGTATAGTTAATTATGGCTTGCGGAGAGAAAATGAAACGGAGTTATTATGACAGGCATCCTTAATGTCATGCGCTTGTCGCGGTGTATGTGTGGAAATATAGGGTTCGGAGGAATCCGTGAAGCAGGAAGGGTGGCACATGATGAACACAGAGGAAATTAAGCTCAGGATCCATGAAGAATCTGACTTATTTAGTCCGTTAGATCCCGATCAGCGAATTCTGTCAGATGAAGTTATCTCATACCTGAGCCGCAACTATCAAACGATGTACCAAAAGTACCTGACTAAAAATGGAAACTATGTCCTTCATATCTTCAGCGATACGCCTGTGAATGAAGCGCATGTAAAGGACGCGATCCGCGGACATTTTGTACACGAAAAGGATAACATTCAGTTTTTATCGAAAATAGAAACGTATAAAATGCATGCTCTTGGAATTTTGGGAACGCTGTTTCTTTCCGCAAGTTATCTGCTGTCGCATTACACGGAGGGCGTGTTTGTAGAAATTTTGACGATTATTGGCTGGGTTGCAATCTGGGAAGCTGCCGGCGGCGTCATTTTAAGACGCCCGGAGCTCTACCATTTTCGAAAAAAATATGACTTTGCGCTAAAGACGGAAATCATCATTGATGTCTTGCCCGGGACTGAAGTTGCAGGGAAGAGGTAAAGGTTCTCATTTTGTTTTTGTCCAGCATTTTTCTTTCAGGAATTTCGTAATGGTAGTTGCGTCATCGGTTTCGTAAAAAGTCACCAGCAGTTTTTTAAATTCCGGAACATCGGGTGCGGGTGTAATACAAATAAGGAGAGAATCATTATGCCGATCAACAAAAATGAACTCACGATGGAACGGGTGAGGAAGGTATTGTCCGGCTTTTCCGTTTGTTTGCTGCTGCTTCTTTTTTGTGGATCATCCGCGCTGGCAGCGGAGATCTTCAGGGAGACCGTTCCCCTGGAGCGGAACCGTGTGCCGTTGCATCTGGAACGGTACGTAGAGAAGGACGGTAAGAGGAAGCAGCCCCTCCTGCTCGTGCATGGGGTAACCTATTCGTCCCATGAGTTCGATGTGGATTATAAAGATTACAGCCTGGCGCGCTATTTCGCCGGGCATGGGTTTGAAGTCTGGCTGCTGGATATTGCGGGGTTTGGCAATTCCGGCAGTGTCGGGGACGGCTTCCGGCCGGATTCCGATTACGCGGCGGAAGACATCGCGGCGGCTGTGCGGTGTATAATGCAGCGCGATCAGGTTTCCTTCGTGGATGTGCTGGGGTGGAGCTGGGGAACCGTAACAAGCGGGCGTTTTGCGGCGCGTCATCCCGAAATGGTGCGCAGGCTTGTGCTCTACGCTCCGATTGTGGCAGGGCTTGGAGAACAGCAGGTGGCTGAACCGTTCCATACAAATACATGGATCCATGCGGCGGAGGATTTCCAGACCGCTCCGGACGGCGGCATTGATTTCCGCATTGTGGAAAAGTCTGTGGCGGACACCTATCTTTCCAACGCCTGGCGCAATGACAAAACGTCCAGCCCCAACGGCGGCCGGAGGGATTTGCTGGTAAGCCCGGATACAAGGCTGATTCCCACGGCGGATATCAAAGTTCCGACGCTCATCATCGTCGGTTCCAAAGATCCCTATGTATCCCCGGCGTTATGCGAAGAGGCGTATAAAACGCTGCCGGACAGGAATTCCCGTCTGGAGATCATAGAGGGCGGGGGTCACGCGATGCTCATGGAGCGGCCCTATTACAGAAGATTCCGTGCAAAGGTCAGGGCCTTCCTCAGCAGGGGCGCAAGGTAAATCGAAGTTTACAGGAGAAGAGGTATGGAAAATGACGGCCGGCGTTTTTTCCGTGTGATTTCAAACCAGGTAAGGTTTGGCTGCGGATTCAGAACGGTTGAAGGCAGGAAACAGTATTTTGCCTGGCACGGATATCCCAACCGGAACGACGATTTCTTTACTACAACAGAAATCAGCGAAATGGAATTTTTACAGATAGGCAGCGAATACCCGCGGGAAATACAGGCTGACAGGGAAACGGCAGAAATTTTCCGGGAAAAATACATAGAGGGTCATAAGGTTCTTTTGGAAGGTTGGAACAAACTGTTATAATGAGCATTATAGCCACTTAGGAGCTGTTAGTATGTTTGAAGTAATCTGCAGGGAAATTAAAATCATGCTGGTAGACACCTGGGTTTTGGGCCTGACATTGGAAGTCTGCCTGATTTATTTCCTGGGTATGGCTGTGCTGTCTAATTGGCAAAATAACAAAGCAATTTCTGTCGGATTAGTGCTGTTGGGTATTTTTGCTTTTGCAAAGACAATTTTAATGTTGTATGCTTCCCACCCGTTTTTCTGCATAGGTATGGTTATAGTCGGATTATGTACGTTATGGTTGTTCAGATAAAAGAGGATTATACACAGACTGATTTAAGGCGGCGCAGGGGTAACTTGCGCGGGGAGGAATAATCATGAGAAGTTGTATAAGGATGGGAGAGACCTGGCTGGATTGGGATGTCAACCGCGATTACTGCCATGCAGAGGGTGATCCCATGATTCCCTTTGCGGCAGAGGTTGCCTTTGTGAGCGCCTACAGAATGAGATTCTTTAATGACAAGCTGGGCTACAGTCCGGTGCTGAAGAAGTATCAGCGGGTCATTGACGAACAGCTTTACTTCAGGCTGGGGATTTGAAATATATATGCAAAAGGATATTTACCTATGGATACACGCGTTTATGAATACGGCAATCCGGATTCATCCACTGTTTTGCTTCAGATGGTGGATGACCATGATCTGGCTGTGATAGAAAATGAAGTGGCGGCTATCCGGAAGACGGCGGATGGCTGCCTGGCAGGGCAGGGAGTTGAATGTGTTCTGGAGTGGAACAAGGGAAATCATTTTAAAGAGCCGGACATAAAAACGGCAAAAGCGTTTGCCTGGCTGTTAGGGAATTGATTGGTGTTGGGAAGAAAGTAAGTTGAAAAAGAGGTTTATCCATGAAGGATTTTAAAATTTCTATCCGTTTTTTTGATGACGCGCCGGTCCGCTCAGTCTGGGATGATGCAAGCGCAAAATGGTGGCTTTGCGCAGTGGATGTGGTAGCGGCTATAGCGGATACTACAAATCCGCGGATATACTGGTATACGGTAAAAAGAAGAAATAATCAGTTGCTTGCAAATTGCAAGCAACTGAAATTGCCGGCCAGTGATGGGAAAAAATATAAAACAGATGTGATTGATGAAACAACGCTGAATTCATTAATGGCGGTAATTCGCAGCAACAAAAAAGGCGTTTTTATCAAATGGCTCACATCTGTTAATAATTCAGTTGATGAAAAAAGTAAACAGAAAGCCTATATGTTATTTGAGAGTGGCCTGATCCAATCTGTTGAAGTGGGTACGATTCGCGGCTTGCAGCAGATTCATGCTGCCTTGTTTGACGGACTGTATGATTTTGCCGGGCAGATTCGGTCAAAGAACATCAGCAAAGGCGGGTTTGAATTTGCCAATGCCCAATTCTTACCGGAGACTCTTCATAAGATTGAACAAATGCCTGAAGAAACGTTGCAGGAAATTGTGGCCAAATATGTTGAAATGAATATTGCTCATCCTTTTATGGAAGGCAATGGACGCAGCATGCGCATCTGGCTCGACTTGATTTTGAAAAAGAATCTGTCTTGTTGTGTGGACTGGAGTAAAATCAACAAAAAGGATTATCTGGCAGCGATGGAAAAAAGCGTGCTGGATGAAATGCCTGTTTTTAATTTGATACAGGACGCGTTAACTGACCGGATTGATGATAGGGAAATGTTTATGAAGGGAATTGACTATTCCTATTATTACGAGACGGAAGAATGATTGTAATGTAAAAAACCGGTTACAAGTTGTAACCGGTTGAAAATAAAAGAAGCCAACGGTGAGAGAGAAGATTAACTTTTCGTCATCTTGGGAACACCTTCATCAAGCCAAGCGATTTCGTTTTCAACTTCCCAAAAATTATTGCCTTCAAAAATTTTTGCTTCTAAAAATTTCTTTTTAATCAAGTCCAAGTTGGAATCAGCAATTTCAAAAACTCGTTCCCATTTCAGAGTATTATTCGGCTCGAGAAGGGAATGGTAGTAAAGGTTATCTTCATTTTCGGCTTGCCACTTGTCAACAAAAAAGAAATTGGTTTGTTTTTTTTCGTCAAATTGTGCTTCGCACCAATAGATATAACCTTTATAAAAAAGAGTGGCTTCGTTGAACCAGCCAGTATCTAAAAACTGTTCCAAATTTCCGTTGATCATAGCCCATAAACCTCCAGATATTTTTTATATTTATAGTATATCACTGAGTTTTCTGTTTCGGAAAGCTTGCCGCCCATAATTCTTTCCAGATTTGGTTTAAATAAATGGAAATGCAATACGTATTCATGACGGTTTCCAGTTAAGCTTTGTTCTGGGTGATAAGCGATTTCAATAATGGGAAAGCCTTTTTCGTCATATTCTCTTAATGCGCGAAAAGAACCATCAGGATTTTCCTTGATATATTTTCGTTTTGGCGTATGCGAATAGTCAGGCAATCCGTGAAAACCTTCATTGCCTTTCAGAACTACAGCCTCCAAAATGTTACTAACAGGGCTGTATTCACTAGTTGTTACGTGCCCATTTAGAATAAACGCGCCTCTTGATGACATTTTAAATCACTCCTTTCGGGATACTCTTATCCCAATTAATTAGTTTTGGTTGCCAAAATTTACAGTGCCTGTCCCAGTTACCAAATGATTCTTCATAAAGAACGATGCAGACGTCATCGTCCATACCTCGTAATTTATCACCAACGCAAATTAGCTTTGACGCGGGGAACCTTTTTCGTAGTTCGAAGTAACCATTCATAAATAATTCATATGAGTTTGGGTTATTTGTTCCAAGGGTAGATATAATAAATGTTCCACCGTCCTTTAATCCTGCAAAGCACAAGTCATATGTTTCAGCGGTTAACCATCCAACCGTCGGTATTACTGTTCTTCCATGCGCCTGCATAAAAGCACCAGACCAACGGTTATCATAAACAGCAGCAAGAATATATCTAAAGTCCATTTTAATATCCATACTAAAATCAAAAGATGAAACAGCAAAATATTTAGCTGTTCGCTTCAAATATTTATAAGGGTTAACAAATGTACGCAGCAGTGTATCGTCATAGCAAAATGAATGGATAATTTTCTTTTCTGGTATTTTATCTTTAGGGGATATGTTTTTCATGTTAGTCAGCCATAGCCCATTGTTTATCTGCGAAATATCTATTGGTGTTGGTTCGATAAAGGGAATGTTATGAATGTCTCGTTCAATAAATTCTGGCAGGGGATAAAGCAGATTAATGTAATCTCTATTTTTGTAAACTGGCATAATTTCTCCTTGTTAGCATGTAAGCAAGCTTGCTTACAATGAATTTTAAAAAATACAGCGGTGTTACCGCTGAGTATTTTAAAAGATGCTTGGTTGGGTTTGTTCTTTGGCTAAATCAAAATCGGATTTAAGTATTTTTAAATCGCAGAGACGATAAAAAGCTGCCTTCTTTGAAACGTTGAAAGTTTCAGAAACCAGTGCTGTAAAATATTCGGGTGAAAAATTTTTAAGTTTTAATAAATTCATAACAGCTGTTTCTGGCATTAATAAACCAGATGAAAATTTATCAGCATGCCATTCCATCCAACGTTTGTTGTCCCACGTTTTTGTGTTGGTATTTGAATAATTCTGATTAACTTCTTTGCATTGAATAAAAGGTTCTTCTTCCTCAAACAAACAAAGCTGATCAGGGTTGTAGCCATGGAATTTTCTATGAAATACCCAGTGTCCGCTTTCGTGGCCTGCGGTAAAACGATAGGGATGCTCCATATTATCGGCTAATAACGTGTTGTCGATGATTACGGTTCCATGCTTTACACTCAGGTAGTCAGCACAGTTTTCTTCCGGTTTGTAAATCACTACTTTGTTTGTATCGTTAAATACCGTCATTCCGAGGTATCTGCCATCGTGTGAGAGATATTGATAATCGAGGGTTAACCCCAGATAAAACTCTAAAAAAGCTTCCACATCCAATGGCTGTGGTTTATAAAGAATCTCAGGTGAAAAATCCCTGACATAATTTTCAGCTATGTCGCAAATTTCTTTTTTGCTTAGATATGGTATACCATTGTGGTCTTGCTTAAAATGCGGACGATACATTTGCTTAACCCTTTCGGCTTTTCAAGTCATCAATAAAAGATTGCCAATCTTTTTCATCTGCTCCTAAATCCCGGGCTGTTCTTAAAGCGGAAGCTACATAGTCGTTACTTTTTATGTAATTTGGTAAATCAGGGGCAATAGAATCTTTTTGTTTACCTGCCAAATCAAACATTAATGCTTTTTCTGATTCCGTTAGAGTGAAATAGTTTGCTAGTATTTCAAGTTTCTCAATAGATGGCGCATTTCTGCGTCCCTTTTCAATATCGCTGATATACGGCGCAGAGACATCAAGTACTTTTGCCATTTCACGATAAGAGATTTTTTTTTCGAGACGTTTCTGGTTAAGGAAATCTCCAAAATTTTTATATTCGGTACTCATGCTCTTCCCTCCTAAAAAACATGTAAGCTTACCTGTTAACAGTCTAACTTAAAATACTCATAATGTCAAGAGTTACAGCGCAGAAGATAATTAAAAGCTTCAAGATTTAAGGGAGAAGGGAAAACTGATTTCGCGAAGAATTATATGAAGTGAGGTAATACAGATTTATGAACTGCACGGATTTTATTAACATTTTAGCTATTATATGTTCTCCGGTAATAGCTGTTTTTGTTGGGCGTTTTCTTCAAGATAGAGAGAAAAATAGAAATGATAAGATGGAGATTTTTAAAATATTAATGATGAACCGGGGACTTGGATGGAGCTATGAAAATGCGAAAGCACTGAATATAATAGAAATTGTTTTTGCTGATGATGATAATGTGTTAAAACAATGGAAACTGAAATATATTCTATGTAAAGCGCATATTTAGGCATGTTTCAATTTGTTTGAGTCAGCGCAAGTCAGCGTAAAAGTCAGCGCAAGTCAGCGCAAAAAAACTTTGCCAATGAAGAGATGTCTGGTAATTGAGTCCTTAACGTTCAAAGAAGAGGTGGAAGAAAAGTTGCAACGTGTGTTGGCGCGTTCGGGTCTGTTCGAATGCATAGAGTGATGCGCTGCCCTCGGGCCGGGAGCAGCGGTGGCTGAATATGGTGTTGGGGAAGAGGTAAGGGAAGGATATTGCCTATGGATACACGCGTTTATGAATACGGCAATCCGGATTCATCTACTGTTTTGCTTCAGATGGTGGATGACCATGATCTTGCCGTGATAGAAAATGAAGTGGCAGCTATCCGGAATATGGCGGATGACTTTCGTTTGCTTGCCGTTAAAGTGAAGAACTGGAATCTGGATCTGTCTCCCTGGAATGCGCCGGCCGTGTTCGGAAAAGAGGGCTTCGGCGGTGGCGCGGCGAAAACACTGGCTGCTGTGCTGGATTTATGCTCGGACGGCAGCAGACAGTATTATGTGGGAGGTTATTCTTTGGCCGGTCTGTTTGCTTTGTGGGCGGCGTATCAGACGGACGTGTTTGCCGGGGTGGCGGCGGCGTCGCCTTCGGTCTGGTTTCCCGGTTTTGCGGATTACATGGAAGAGCATGCGATAAAATGCAGGCGGGTTTATCTGAGTCTGGGGGACAGGGAAGAGAAGGTGCGGAATCCGGTGATGGCTGCTGTGGGAGAGAATATTCGCAGGGCGTATGACTGCCTGGCAGGGCAGGGAGTTGATTGTGTGCTGGAGTGGAACCGGGGCAACCACTTTACGGAGCCGGACATAAGAACGGCGAAGGCGTTTGCCTGGCTGATAGGGAATTGATTGGTGTTGGGGAAGAAAGTAAAGAGGCTGCAAAAAATGTTGGAGGAAATCTGATGAAATTAAAAGCAAAGGAATACAAAAAGTTTGAGGATATAAAGAGAACTAGGGAAGATGCGGGCTTTGTCAGGGGGAATAGTTTGTGAAAGAGGAATGTTTGATTTGCAGTGCCCCTCTGGAATATCTTACACAAATTCTCAGAGAGAGTAAAAATGTTGTGTTCTTCGGTGGCGCCGGGATGTCCACGGAGTCCGGGGTGCCGGATTTTCGCAGCGCGAATGGAATCTACAGCCAAAGGCTCCACCAGGAGTTCCGTCCGGAGGAGATGGCTTCCCACAGTTTCTTTGTGAATCATACGGAAGCGTTCTTCGAGTTTTACAGGGAACACAGGATATTCCGGAACATTCAGCCCAATGCAGGGCATATCGCGTTGGCGGAACTGGAGCGGCGCGGCATTCTGAAAGCTGTCGTCACGCAGAATATTGACGGGCTGCATCAGCTGGCGGGTTCAAAAACCGTGTATGAGCTGCACGGTTCCATTCTCCGGTGGCCGTGCCTGCAGTGCGGCAGGGTGTATCCGGTGGACTATGTGTTGCAGGAAGAGAACAAGCCGATCCCTTATTGCGAAGACTGCGGCGGCATCGTCCGGCCGGGCGTGGTGCTTTACGAGGAAGGCCTGGATTCCGAAGTGGTGCATAACGCGGTCCGCGCCATCGGCGAAGCGGATACGCTGATCATCGGCGGCACGTCACTGGTGGTCTATCCGGCGGCGGGGCTGATCGATTATTTCCGGGGTCGCCATCTTGTTCTGATCAACAAGACCGAAACGAAAGCAGATTCCAGGGCCGAGCTTGTCATTCGCGACGCCATCGGGAAGGTGTTGTCGGCGGCGGTAGCCGGGATTTGACAAAACATTATGGCAGAATTATGATAATACGAAACAGGGGGGACTATACTCAACAGCCGTGGAAGAAAACGGCTCCGGTTTTGACGAGAGAAAAACGGACGCCAGTGTCAATTTTGCCGAACCTGTTTTGTATATATAATTAAAGGCAGTTATTATTTAACATAAAGGGGGATCCTGTTATGCCGATTAGCAAAAACGAACTTACAAAAGAAATGATTGCAAAAGCGATGCAATGCCAAACTGCGGAAGAGTTGATTGTATTAGCTAAGTCTGAAGGTATTGAGTTGACCAAAGAAGAAGCTGAGGCGTACTTAGAAGAATTTTCCGATGTCGAATTGGACGAGACTTCGCTGCAACATGTTGCGGGCGGAGCCTACA
>NZ_CADBFF010000031.1:0-23171 GCF_902793885.1 uncultured Succiniclasticum sp. | reverse complement strand
TTTTCCTCTGCTTCTAACTTCACCTTGTGTGACATAACAAAACTCCCCCTATGATTAACAGTTTATTTTTTCACTGTCTCTCATAGAGGGAGCATATCAGTTGCCACCGGCATTTTTTATATTCAATTTTATTTTCTTAATACAAGTCTAACGGTACCAGTGTGCGTACACCATCCGAAGTATATACATCCTCCGCTTTGACTCGGAATACTTCTTTAAGCAGGTCTACCGTGATTACATCGGCCGGGTTGCCGCTTGTGACTAAGGTTCCTTTTTTCATAACTACTACATGGTGGGCGAACTGTACTGCCTGGTTTAAATCGTGGAGTACCAGCGCGACTGTCAGCTTTAACTCTCGGTTTAACCGGTCCAGCAGTTTCATTACTTCCAACTGGTGGCAGATATCCAGATAGGTGGTCGGCTCATCCAGCAACAATACCTGCGGTTTCTGCGCAAGGGCCATGGCGATCCAGGCGCGCTGCCTTTCGCCGCCGGACAGCGTCTGCAGGATGCGGTGCTGGTAGGGCACCAGGCTGGTTTCCTCCAGCGCCCACTCAATACACTCCTGATCTTCCTTTGTTGCCTTGCCGAAGAGACTGCGGTAGGGGAAACGACCCATGGCAACCAGATCCCGTACTGTCATATCGGCCGGGGCCTGGGGCGACTGGGTCAGGATGGCCAGTTTCTGCGCAAATTCTTTGTAGCCGAAGTCCCACACGTTCCGGTTCAGCAGCGTAATCTGCCCGGCAGAAATGGGATTGATCCGGCAGATGGCTTTCAACGTAGTGCTCTTGCCGCAGCCGTTAGGCCCGATGATGGCGGTAATCTTCCCATTTGGAATTTCCGCATTCATGTGCTGTACAATTGTTTTTCCTGACAGTGTGACCTGCAGGTCTCTAACTTCAATCATATTGTCCATCATAATTCCCTCCTTAACAGGAACAGGAAGAATGGCGCACCGATGAACGCCATGATAATGCCTACGGGCAGTTCAATGGGCGCAAAAGCCACCCGGGCGAACGTATCGCTGAAGGTTATGATGGCGATACCAAGCAGAGCGGCTCCCGGAATCAGGAAGCGGTAATCGGATCCCAGAATCAGGCGGGATACATGGGGAATTACCAGGCCGACAAAGCCTAACAGGCCCGCCACGCTGACAGCGCTGGCTGCCAGAAGCGCTGCAATGGCTGTCAAAGCAATGCGTGTAACTTCTACGTTTACACCAAGACCTTTGGCCATCTCATCACCTAACTGCAGGATGTTCAGATAGTGAGCGCTGATGATGGCCAGCACCAGGCCAATTAATGCGTAGGGAACGATAATGGTAACATGGGGCCAGCTGCGGGCGGCCAGTCCGCCGACCATCCACATCAGGGCGCCGTTGACCCGGTCACTGTAGAATACAAGCAAGCCGGAGATGCCGGCACTTAAAAATGCGGACACGGCTACGCCTGCCAGAATGATGCGAACCGGCTTGATACCGTTTTTCCAGGCAAGAATGTAAATGGCGATAGCAGCCAGCATGGCGCCGATAAAGGCAACCGGCGTAATCAGGTATTCCAGCGCCGGGAACAAAATCATAATAGTAATGCCTGCGATACCCGCGCCCGAAGAAATGCCGATAATGTGCGGATCTGCCAGGGGGTTGCGCATGACAGCCTGTAAAATGGCGCCGGAAAGCGACAGGTTCAGACCTACCATGGCACCCACAATTGTTCTGGGCAGCCGTATATTCCAGATGATCTGATCCTGGGGCGTCGCCTTGGGATGTAATAATATTTCCGCAACCTGGGAAACTGAAATGTCAGCAGCGCCTAAGGCGATGGACATAAGGCAGCCGGTAACGGCAAGAACCGTGAACAGAATCAGCATAGCGACGCGCCAGACCCTGCGGTCAATACCGTAACGTTCCGCCCGCTCGGATGCGTCAGGCAATTTATCTGCCATATTGTTTTCCTCCGATATTATATAAGATTACTTAAAGTTTTCCGGGAATACATGTTTTGCCATCAGTTCCACTGCGTCCGGATACCGTAAGCCCGGGGGCGTCAGGAATAAATCTTCCGGAAGGATAAACACTTTATTGTTCTTGACGGCGGTTAGGGCACTGTAGGCGGGGTTTCCCTGCACATCGGCCTTCAGGCGTTTTTCGATCTTATCCTGGGCGCCCATGGAAGTGATGAAAATGACTTCAGGATCTTTTTCAACTAATGCCTCTATACTGTAAGGCGCTTTTTCCGGTTTGCCCTGAATGGCAGTGGTGCCCTGGGCGATGTTGACAAAACCTAACATTTTAGCTGCGTTGCCGGCAATGCTGTTTTCCAGTTCCACAGTTACGGTGGACGGCGTGGCATGCAGAATCACGATTCGTTTTTTATGGTCTTTCGGCATTTTGGCAACGGTGGCAGTGATTTTTTCATCCATTGTCTTGATCAGTTTTTCTGCTTCGGCAGACTTTCCGTAAACTTTACCGGTGATATCCAGTGCCTCTTTGGTTTCATCATAGGTTTTCGGCTGCAGGGTGATGGAGTTTATGTTGTTGGTTTCCAGCATTTTTATAAATTTCTGATGCTGCGCTGCATTGATAAACACCAAATCCGGCTTCAGTCCCACAACTTTTTCCATGTTGATGTTAAATACATGGCCAACGTCCTCGGCTTTTTCCATGGAGGGGGGAATTACAGACGCTTTGCTGCTGGAAGGACGGCCGATAATTGTCCCGCCCACCGCGTCTACGTAATTCAGAATTGAAGGTACCATGACCACGACCCGTTCCGGCTTTTTGCTCAGAATTACCTTGCGCTTTTCAGAATCGGTAATTTCCGCAAAGACGTTTTGCGAGGCCTGAACTGTCGGTTTACTGCCTGCATTGGTAGCTGCGTTGTCCGGTTTGCAGCCGAAAGAGGTAAAGGCCAGCAGGCTTACCATCAGTGAAAAGAAAAGAAATTTTTTCATAAACCACACCACTTTCCTGATTCAATATTTGTGAAGTCATATTATAGTTAATGAATTCGTTTGTTACATTGCCTGTATCGTAAAAAAGGAAACCAATCTCCGTCGGGAATCAGTTTTTCAGTTTGATAAACGCCTGGCCGCCGATGGCAAAGACCACGACCAGATAGATCAGCAGGATTCCCACTGACCACAAAGATACATCCGCCCCGCTGCCGATGCCCCGCAACAGATAACTGGTGTGGGTGAGGGGCAGGCATTCGATGAAGATCCGTAGCGCGTCGGGTAACGCTTTTGTGGAGAAAAAGGTGCCGCATAAAAAGGACATAGGCAACAGGATATAAGTGTTTACCTGGCCCATCTGTTCATACGTTGAGAGGAACATGGCTGCGGCAAAACCGATTTCGGCAAAGATGGCGCAATTCAGAATCAGCACCAGTAAAAAGAGGGGCGTAATGGTGAAGTGCGCGCCGAAAGCATAGGAAAGCGCGATGATGATAGCGGAGGAAATCAACCCCCGCAGAACAGCTGCCAGCACTTTTCCGATTACATAAGCATACGGGCGGATGGGGGCGATGATATATTCTTCAATGCTCTTGTGATACACTCGTTCCGCATGGACCGGCGTAACGCTGTTGAAGCTGATGTTCATGGAGTTCAGGGCCAGAATACCCGGAACCAGAAAATCAATATAGGAAGCGGCGTTAGCCGTCTGAATGCTGCGGCCCAGCCCCCAGCCAAAGGCTACCAGATACAGGAGAGGCGCTACCATGCGGGATAGGATGAAGGCGGTCATGCGATGCTTCAGTACGACCCAGTCCCGCCAGAAAACAGTCCAGATGTCAGACAGCATCAGAGTCCCTCCTTCCTTCCGGTCAGTTCAATGAATACATCTTCCAGGTTCGATTTGCGGATGGAGGATGCTGCGTCGATGGTGCCGATGAACTGCCGGGCTTCTTCACGGGTGTTGAAAAAGCGGAAATCCCGGTGCACGTCGTCGCGCCATTCCGCTACAAACCGGCCGAAACGGTTGATGAAATTCTGAGGCGTGTCTACATCAATCAGTTTCCCTTTATTCATGATGGCCACCCGATCGCAAAGTTCTTCTGCTTCTTCAATGTAATGGGTGGTGATCAGAACCGTCGCGCCGTCTTTTGCCAGCCGCCTCACCAGCTCCCAGATACGCCAGCGCACCTGGGGATCCAGGGCTACCGTGGGTTCGTCCAAGAACAGGATCTCAGGCCGGTGAATCAGGGCCCGGGCTATCAGCAATCTGCGTTTCATGCCGCCGGAAAGCTGCCGCACTCCGTCATTGATTACGTTTTGCAGTTCCACGTATTCCAACAGTTCGGCAATACGTGCTTCCCGTTCTTCCCGGTTCATGTGGTAAAGTCTTGCGTGCAGTTCCAGGTTTTCCCCTACAGTCAGGTCCTGATCAAAGTTCAGATTCTGAGGCACGACGCCGATCATCTGCTTGATTTGACGGGCATCGTCCGCATTGCCGATGTGTTTGCCGTCGTACAGGATCTCCCCGGAGGTAGGGCGGGACAGCATGGTCAGCATCCGGATGGTGGTAGTCTTGCCGGCGCCGTTTGGCCCCAGCAGACCGAAAATTTCACCCGTGCCGATGGTCAGGGAAAGATTTTCCACAGCTACCTTTTCCGCTTTTTTATTTTGGGTATCTTTATGGGGAAATGTTTTTCGGAGATTTTTTACTTCTATCATACATTATGTCCTTCCGCGTCTATGCCTGGCATTTCCGTACCGGCGTCGGACGCTGTAGGTTTTCCGGCTGCCGCCTGTTATGTGCGGCAGCCGATTATATTTTACCTTATCCGCTCATTTTTCGCCATATATGAAGCAGGCTGTCTTCCGAAAGTTTATCAATTTTAAAATACGATGCGTCCATTTTACTGGCCAGTTTTTTGGCGAGACCCAACTTGATAAACCCGTTCTCAGTATCAATGACCGCTATGGGGATATTCCGCTTGCCGATGTGTTCTGCTTCAGTCATGGCGTCGTCCACCGCATTGGTGCCGTTTTCCAGGGGCAGGGTGGCGTGGCCGTCCGTGATCAGGATCAGCACGGGATCCTGCAGCGGATCCTGTCGGTACAGCATGTCCAGCACGTCTTCCGCTTTGGAAAGGCCTTTGGCCAGCGGTGTTTTTCCACCGGTGGGCATGGCGGCCAGTTTTTTCTGGGCGAAGTCAACGCTCTTGGTTACCGGCAGCAATACTTCTGCCTGGTTTTTCCGGAAGGCGATCATGCCGACCCGGTCACGTTTCTGATAGGCTTCCAGTAAAATTTTCAGGATGACGCCTTTTACGGTTTTCATCCGTTCCCGGGCCCCCATGGAACCGCTGGCGTCTACGGCAAAGAGGAAAATATTGCCGGTACGTTTCTCGCGGACTTTGGTACGAAGGTCTTCTTCTTTGATGACCAGGGCGCAGCCGTTGGATTCCCGCCATTTCTGGTAGGGAGCTGCGGCCCGCAGGGTCGCGTCAAACGCGATATCGGAAGACTTGGAATGGGGAATCTCAGCGCGGACATAACGTCCCTGCCGTTCGTCCGTACGGGTAGCGCTGCGTTTGCCGCTGCCTTTGCGTTTCTGTTTTCCTTTTACCGGCTCAACCCAGACCGGTGGCAGTTTCACACGCATGTCCGCCGCATCTACGCGGTCGTTGCTTCCCGCGTTGGGGTTGGTCATGGTTTCGTCTTCCTTATGTTCCTCCTGGTTGCCTTCGTGAGATTCTGTATCGGTTTCTTCCGGTTCCGGTGCATCCGGCATGGAGAACAGTTCATCCTGCTCTTCCCGTTGCGGCGGCGGAGTCTGCTGTGCGTCTTCCGGTTCTTTTGTTTCGTTCTGTTGCGGTTCCTGCTGTTGTTCCGGCGGAAGCTCCCGCATCCGGTGGGGCAGCACGAATTCCGCGGCCTTTTCCAGATCCTTGGGCAATACGTATTTGCGTCCGGCCAGAGCGGCTTCGGCCCGGGCGGCTTCCATCAGGTAAATGTCGGCCCGGTGCCCGGCTACGTTGGCTTTGATCGTATAAACGGAGAACAGCCGGATCATGGCGTCGGATACTTCCACTTCGGGCAGCAGCGCGCGGGCTTTGGCAATTTTTTCCGCCAGCCTGTCTGTTTCCGCGGCCCAGTTATTCCGGAAGATTTCTCCGTTTTTTTCAAAATCGGTGACCCGGCGTACTATTTCCATCCGGGCTTCTTCGTCGGTTTCCGCTTCTACCGAAACAAACAGCCCGAAACGGTCCAAAGCCGCAGAGGAAAGAGTGCCGCTTTCCGGAGCCATGACGGCCAGCACCGTGTATTTCGTGTCCCTGTGTTCGGAGAGACCGTCCCGTTCCAACTGATAGCCGCCGGTTTCCTCAACCCGGAGTACGGCGGACAAAATATCGTCCCGCAGCAGGTTGGCATCGTCAAGGTAGACGACGCCTCCGTTCGCTTCGTCGATCAACCCCGGTTGGAGCTGCCGTTTGCCGTATTTTACTGCAGCTTCGGCATCAATAGAGCCAAACAGCCGGTCTTCTGTAACGCTTACGGGAATCTCGATCCAGGGTGCGTTATATAATTCCCGGGCGCCCCGCATCAGGGTGGACTTCCCGGTTCCTTTTTCACCGCTTACCAGCACTCCGCCTGCATGTGGATTGACAAGGGCCAGCGTTACGGCTTCCTTTGCCTTTTCCATACCGCAGACTGCGGCAAGCGGATATCCTGTTCTTTTCATGCGTCAATCACCTTATCCACATTTTCCCAGTCCAGCTTCTGTTCTTCGAAAGGACGGCGGCGCATACGGTGAGGCAGCGCCAGGTGCGCGGCTTCCCGCAGGTCTTCTTTGGTAACTTCGGTATGTCCTGCCACGGCTGCCAGGGTTTCCGCTGTTTTGATCAGCACGATATCGGCCCGGTGACCGTCAACACCCAGCGTAATGGAAATCTGGGCTGCCATGCGCAGGATCTCATTGGAGGTGGTTACCTGAGGCAGCAGCTTCATGGCACGCTGGATGCGGTGCACTTCGTTCTGCTGTTCTTCTTCCCATTTCTTAATAAATTCTTCCGGATCGTCTTCGTATTCCAGACGGCGTTTGATAACCTCGGCCCGTTTATCCAGGTCTTTTTCGCCGGCTACGTAAACAGAAAGGGCAAAACGGTCCAGCAGCTGGGGCCGGATATCGCCTTCTTCCGGGTTCATGGTGCCAACCAGGGAGAAGCGGGCGGGATGGGAGTAGGAGATGCCTTCCCGTTCTACGGTGTTGATACCCATGGCGGCGGAGTCCAGCAGTACGTCTACTACGTGATCGTCCAGCAGGTTGATTTCATCTACATACAGAATGTTCCGGTTGGCGTCTGCCAGAATACCGGTCTCAAAGGAACGTTTCCCTTCTTTGATAGCGGCTTCGATGTCCAGGGTTCCCACGACACGGTCTTCTGTGGCGCTGACGGGAAGTTCCACTACTTTCATGGGAAGTTCTTCTGTTTCCGGCACCGCATTGTCATACTTTTCGTGGCATTCATCGCACCAGTTGGATTTGTCATTAGGGTCGTCGTGGAACTTACAGCCTTTGATGCACAGGCGCGGCGGAAGCAGGTCGGCCAGGGCGCGCACGGCGGTGGACTTGGCTGTACCTTTTTCACCCTGGATCAGTACGCCGCCCAGGCGCGGATTCACTACGTTCAACACCAGCGCTTTTTTCATCTCTTCCTGCCCGATAATGGCGGTAAATGGAAAAGTTCCTTGTCGTTTCATAATCGTATCGTCCTCCCGTAATCATTTGTAATTTATAATATGTTAATCAATATCTTAGGTTGTGAACCGCAGTGCAGGTCTCTCTGCAGTCCTGCGGATTTTTCAACAGTTGCCGATGGCAGCAGACTTACTCTTCGTCGTCTTCCTCGATCTCGCCTTCCACGGAAAGGTACAGTTCCTGCAGTTTTTCTTTCGTTTCATCATCCGCGTTCCACATCTGGCGCTGTTCTGCTTCCAGCAGGGTTTCCGCGATGTTCTGCAGGGCCCAGGGATTCACCTTCTTCATCCACTGCTGTACTTTCGGGTCAAAGGCGTATTTCTCGGCGTAATCGTTATACATCCAGTCTTCCATTACACTGCTGGTGGCGTCCCACTGGAAGCTGATGTTCAGCCGGTTGGCCATGTCCATGGCGCCTTTGTAACCGTGCTGCATCAGACCTTCGATGTACTTCGGGTTCAGGGATTCCGTGCGCACCACCCGTTTCATTTCTTCCGCTACCGTGCGAATCTTGGGAGCGCCCCGGTTAGCGCTGTCGCCCACGTAGGACACCGGCGTCTTCTGTCCGAAACTCTTGACCGCCGCGATCATGCCGCCGTGGAAGCCGTTGTAGTCGTCGGAACTCAGGATGTTCATGTCATGGTTCTCTTCGTTTTTCACGGTGAGTTCCATTTGTGCCAGCCGTTTCTTGAACAGTTCGGGCTGATATACGCCCCGCTGCCCGCCGCCGAAGACGTGGCCGCCCCAGCGTACATACACGTCGGCCAGGTCTTTTTCCGATTCCCAGTTCTTGGCGTCCAGCACTACGTTGATGCCGGAGCCGTAAGTCCCGGGAGCGTCGCCGAAGACCCGGAATGCCGCGTTACGCCAGGCGTCGTCTGCGGAAGCACCGTCTGCCTGTAAGGCTTCGCTGTCTTCACGGATATGCTTGCGCACAAAGTTATCGTCATCGGATTCGTCCAGCTTCGCAACCATCAGCACGGCTTTGTCCATCAGCTCGGCCAGGTGGGGGAGCGTGTCCCGGAATAAGCCGCTGATGCGGGCCGTCACATCGATACGGGGCCGTTTCAGTTCGTCGAGGGGAATTACTTCCAGATCGGTAACCCGCAGACTGCCTTTCTGCCAGACGGGCTTGACGCCCAGCAGGTACAGGAACTCGGCGATGTCCTGGCCGCTGCTCCGCATGTTGGGGCCGGACCAGAGGACCATACCGATGTTCTCGGGATACTTTCCTTCGTCGGTAATGTACTTTTCAATCATGCGGTCGCCCAGTTTTTTCCCGGCCATCCAGCCTGCCTGGGACGGCAGTGCGCGGGGATCCACACCGTAGAAGTTACGACCGGAAGGCAGCAGATCTACGCCGCCGGCGCTGGGAGATCCGGAAGGCCCGGGGGCCACATATTTGCCGGAGAGGGCTGCCAGCGTATGATCCAGTTCATCTGTTGTTCTGGCAAGACGGGGATATATTTCTTCTATGATATATTGTCCAAGTGATTCTATTTTCTGCTTCCATTCTTCCGGCCCTTCTGCCGTTTCCGGCAGCTGCATGGCCGCGTTGACAGATTGTTCCGTGAAACCCTTTTCCGCAATGACCGTTAC
The DNA here is from genome assembly GCF_902793885.1 of uncultured Succiniclasticum sp. NCBI lineage: Bacteria > Bacillati > Bacillota > Negativicutes > Acidaminococcales > Acidaminococcaceae > Succiniclasticum > uncultured Succiniclasticum sp. The sequence goes on along the minus strand of NZ_CADBFF010000031.1, from coordinate 13,864 downwards.
AAATGCCCGGCTTTCGTTGCGGATGCGGCGCAGCAATTCGCCGCCGGTCAGGTCGAAGGCTTCCACGATAGCGGAGGGATTCTTTTCCAGTTCCTCAAAATTCAAACTGAATTTTTCTGCCCACAAGTTATATAAGGAAGGCACCGGCCCGTTTGACAGGCGCAGGAGATGCATGACCTCGCCGATGAGGATATCTCCTTCCGGCGGCTGACCCAGCACATGCAGACCGACATGAATCTCGCTGTCCTGCAGCTCTTCAATATATTCATGAAGTTCTGCCAGATAATCGGTGAAAGGTTTTGTTTCGTCATAGGCAACAGACTCATCGATTTTCGTTTCATGGGCCAGTTCAATGATTTTTTTCTCCAGTTCGGCCGCCTGTTCTGAATCCTGTTTCTGGAAATGGCTGTATTCGTCAGCCATTTTTTCCAGCTCGGCCAGTTCGTCGAAAGCACCGGCTTCCGCTACGGGGGCGGGCAGGTAGCCGATAAGGCAGGCGCTGCTGCGGCGTTTGGCGATGACGCCTTCGCCGGAGATGGTCATCAGGTAAGGGTAAATGTTGGGCAGTGAACCCAGGGCGATATCGGAATAGCTGGAACGGTCCAGTCCGGTTGCCTTACCCGGCAGCCATTCCAGGTTACCGTGGGTGCCCAGATGGATCACTGCATCTGCTTTGAACACTTCCCGCAGCCAGTAATAGAACGCCAGGTACTGGTGGGTGGGGGCTATGGTAGGATCGTGATAGGCCCGGGCAGGATCCATGCCATACTGACGGGCAGGCTGCACAGTCATAAAAATGTTGCCGTTCATGGTACCGGGCACCAGAATATTGCCTTCGTCGGACAGCATGATATCGCCGGGAGCTTCGCCCCACTGTTCCGTCATCTTCTGCCGTGCTTCTTCCGGCAGGGTGGCAAAGAAAGCCGCGTATTCATCCGCGGAAAGTTTCTGGCATTCTTCTGCCTGCTTGTCGGTTAACAGACTTAAATCGTTGGTGGCATGGGAAGTCATGATGCGGATGAATTCTTCCGCCGATTCCGGAAGAAAGTCAATCTTGTAGCCATCCGCTTGCATGCGGGCCAGAAGCCGGGTAGCACTTTCCATGGAATCCATGCCGGAGGCGCTGCCGATATTGTAATTCTTGGGCGGGTAGTTATGGAAAATCAGGGCAATCTTTTTATCTTCGTTTTTCAGACGATGGAGCCTTGCCCATTTGATGGCCTTATCTACCATGGCGGCCATACGTTCCGGCATGGGCTGGTATTCGATGGCGCCGTCAGGCAGTACGTTACGGCCGGCGATAGGAACCCCGTGGATAGCGCCGTCAAATTCCGGCAGGGCTACGGCGATGGAAGTTTCCACCGCGTTGAGGCCTTCGGGATTTTTGCGCCAGTCTTCTTCCGTCGTCAGCAGGGTGTAGGCTGTTAAAACCGGTACGCCCAGCTGTTCCAGTTCGTCTGCAGTGAGGCTGCCGTTGCCTACGTGGGAGAATTTCATGGCGCTGACGAGGACATCGATCACGGTTTCACCGTTCAGCGTGAAGAAATCAGCAAACACTTTACGAATGCTGGGCATTCCCAGGGATTCGTCAGGCATCTGGTTGGTGAACACGGCCAGGGCGTTGCAGCCTTTCTGTTCTGCTTCCCGGATGAAGGCGGCAGGGTAAGCCAGGTCGTCCCAGATCCATTCGTCACGGTAAAACAGCAGACCGATAACCGGCCTGTCCGGTTTGCAGAATTGTTCCCGGTATGCGGCCAGATCGGTCGTGTAGCCGTCAGGCATGTCAGGATGATAGATGCCGGCCCAGCACTGGGGCTTCGGTTCTTCTGAAACGGGAACAGACGGGTCTGTAAGAGAAGAGGCGTACAGCCAGAAGTTCCGAAAGTTTTCGGCGCCGCCGTAGAAGGTATATCCTCTGAGTCGTGCGGCAACGGATTTTTCTACGCCTGCTCCATCTCCGGCGGAGGCGGATTCTACTGCGTCGATTACATAAGGGATGTGGTTGGCGTCCAGAAATCTGCTGCATTCTTCCCAAAATTTTGATTTAAAAATATTGTTGAAGAACCTGGCCACAACCAGGCTGCTGCCCCGGAGCTTTCGTTCCCAGACGTAATTCCATTCGCTGGAGCGTTCCAGTTTGACAGCCATGCACAGGTCGGAAATTTTCATTTCGTCCTGCAGCTGAAGGCAGGCGTTCTTCATGCCGGCATAGCGGCGGGTATCGTTAGTCAGGTAAATAATTTTTATGTCCATACAGAAAATTATTCCCCCTTTCTTTCTTGAAAATATATAAGAGCGTTTCCTTAATTCCTGTCAACAAACAAATGACTGTCTCCCTCGCCCTGCCAAAGCACTGTAACCGGTGTCAGGTTTTTTTCTTCGGCATCGTGCTTCAGGCGCAAACCAACCGGGCAACTTCCCCTGAGCTTAAAATACTTGCAGCGTACACAGGGACGGTTAGAGTCCGTTACGACTTTGTAACAGGTTCGTTCTTCTCCGTTTTCCGGACCGGCCAGCGCCTTCCTGGTTTTGGCATTCATATACAGGACTTTGCCGTCTTTGGCAGAAGTGACCCACATTTTCATCGGCATGGCGTTCAGGACGCCCTGCATGTGCCAGTAGCCTTTCCGTACCATCTCGTAGCGCATCTGGTCCATCAGGAAAGTACCCAGTACATCGGCAAAGGTTTTTAATACTTCATGTTCCCGTTTTGTCCAGATCCGGGGACCGCGGCAATCGTCAAAGCCTACGAAACCAATCCGTTTTCCTTCACTCATGATTCCTGCGTGCAGGAAAGAACGAATGCTCCGTTCCACCAGCGTTTTGCCTGCTTCCCCATCTATCAGCGTGGTATCCGGACATTCGGAAAAAGTACCGTAAATCTCTTTTTGGAAATGGGAATTAATATATTCAAAGACTGCGCCGGCATGGGCTTCCGCTGCGGAACTGTACCCGTCGGCATGCCATTCAAACCAGCAGACCCACTGTCCGCGTTTCTGCTGGTAGATAACGACCCGCTGTACCATAAAGTACTTGGCAAACAGGGCAAGCAGCGTTTCGACTGTGATCCGTGCGTCGCCGGTTTCGTAAAGCATTTGGAAGATGAATACCTGGGGATTGGTGAGGAAGGCCTGCCGCTTTTCCATGACGGTGTTATCTTCCGCTGATTTTTTCTGGCTTGCCTGCATATCTTTCGTATAAAAAACCTGCATGTCCCGTCCCCGGCGTTTGGCTTCGTACAGGGCCGCGTCAGCGAATCCGAAGAGTTCTTCATAACGGCGGCCGTATTCCGGCGACATGGCGATGCCGACACTGCCGCTGACGTGCAGTTCTTTGCCGTCGCCGTAGGCAAAGCTGCGCCGCAGCATGTTTCGGAGTTTTTCGCAACGTTTTACTACCAGGCTGCGGTCCGCAGCATCCCGAATCAGTACTACAAATTCATCGCCGCCCACCCGGCCTATGATATCCGTTTCATCAAACACTTCTGCCAGGGTCAGGGCCATGTCGGAGATGACAGCGTCGCCGAACAGATGTCCCAGGTTATCGTTGATTTTTTTAAAGCCGTCCATGTCCAGGACCAGGAGCGCTTTGACTGTGCCGGGCACACCTAAGGCTTCTTTGATTAATTCCTTTGCGTACTCTTTGTTATACAGACCGGTCAGGGCATCCCGCTGGGCCTTTTGCTGCAATGCTTCGGTGTGACGGTGCTCAGAGTCCGTATTGCGGAGCAATATTGTCACATACTGTGCCCTTTCTTTTTCAAAATGGATGATGTATCTTGCGTGATACCAGCGGTATTCGCCGTTATCTTCCTTTACCCGGTACTCGATGACCTTCTCATGGGTGGTATCGGCGTATTCCGGATGGGGCTTTTTGAGAAACTCTACAAGGGATACAAAGAATATCCTGTCGTTAGGGTGCAACGGTAAAGACTGAAGCAGGAAAGCGGAATAACTTTCATTCTTCAGTTTCTCCGGAATTACGCCCTGCAGCAACTCATCGCCATACACGCGATCCGCATTTAAATCCCAACGCAATATGGCCGTTCCTTCTGCCCGCAGCGCTTCCTGATACATGGTCAGTTCTGCAGTTGTATTCATATATGTTTTTACCGCCTTTAACAATTTGCGTGAGAGTGCGTCGCGTCAGCTGTTGTCAGTCATAACCGTATGGTATATGACTCCCAAATAAAAAGTACCGTTAATAGAAATAATTTCTGACAAGCAAATACGTTTTTTGTTTCTCTTGAGAAAAAAGGACGCCCGAAAGCGTCCTTTTTTATTTTGTCATACTGTGTGAACCGGAAATCAGTGTTTCATGCCGGTGCTCTGTGCTTTGGCGGTGCCGGTCAGGGCATCCCAGCTTTCCAGGGCATGTTTCACGAACATTTTCTGAACTGCAGCGTTTTCACCCAGGCCATGGATGTACGGGGTTACCTTGAAGCCTGCTTTTACCAGGATGGATTTATGGGAATCTTCCTCATCGCCAGCCATGTCGTTGTTGGCATGGTCGCCGGCAACCATCATCATGGGCATCAGGGTAACGTTCTTAATTTTTTCTGCTTTCAGTTTGGGGATAACGTCTTCCAGAGAAGGCCAGCCTTCTACGCTGTAAACCTGAACATGGCCTTTGCCCAGTTTGTTGAAGCGGTCCTGTACTACGGAGTAGTAAGCGTTGGACGGATGGGGAGTGCCGTGAGCCATAACCAGTACGGCGTCAGTCTTGGCCAATTTCGGGAACTGGGTGGACATAGCTTCCGCGAAATCTTTTACATCGTCCGGCTGTTCTTCCTGGCCCTGCCAGTACAGCAACGGGGTGCCGAAAGTCATTTTCTTGAACTGATCGCGATACAGACGATAGATCGCGGTTTTATATTCGTATTCCATGCCGGGGATTACGTCCAGAGTAGCCAGGGCAATGCGGGTATAGCCTTCAGCTTTCAGCTGTTCCAGTGCTTTTTCCGGGGTAGGAATTACCAGACCTTCATTGGCTTTTACGCGGTCAATGATGATATGGGAAGTGTAAGCGGTAACCACTTTTACGCCGGGCAGCGCTTTCTGGATCGCTGCAATGGTCGGGTTGATGGTCTTGTCGCGGGTTTCTTTCATGGTGGTGCCGAAGGACATAACTACCATAGCGTCCTTATTGGGCAGGTTCTGCAGGGCGGGGTTGCTGTAAGAGCGAACGCCGATTTCAGAAGCCTGTTTCAGGGCCGGGGTAGGAGCCTTAACTTCCTCGCTCAGGCTGTAAGCAGCGTAACCGGGGATGGAGATTGCCAGGCAGCTAACTGCCATAGCAGCGGCAGCCATCATTTTACCAAATTTTTTCATTTTGCATTACCTCTCTCGTTTTAAGATTTTTTAAATATAGATAATTTACGGTCGGCAAAACGGTAAACCAGGCAAGTTACTGTTTTGCTGTCCGATGGTTACCAAGATTATATATCATAGTATGTAAAAAAGCAATACTAATAATAAAGATTATCAATAAATTTATTATTGAAATAAAAGAGGTTGTTACTAAAGCAAGCGCTTTGTAACAACCTCTCAGGTTATCGTTTTCGTGAGATTTCATTTTTTCCGGTTTTCTTTTACCATTTTTTTAATGCCCGCAAAGGTGACCGGACTGATGATGTGTTCGATGCGGCAGGCGTCTTTTTCCGCGGTGTCCGGGGGAACATTCAGGATGTCGGTCAGGAAAACGGTCAGGGTCTTATGCCGGTCCAGGACGGAGGCTGCTTTTTTCAGGCCATTTTCTGTCAGCACGATTCGTCCGTCGGGCTCCATAATGATATAACCGCTTTTTTTCAGGATACTCATGGCACGGGATACGCTGGGTTTGGAAAAATTCATTTCCGTGGCGATGTCGATGGAGCGGACGTTGCCGTTACGCTGCTGCAGGATCAGTATCGTCTCCAGATAATTTTCGCCGGATTCCAGAAGCACCATAATTACTTCCTCCTTACATTTCAGAGATAGTATCATTAACAAGTTTAAACTCATTGTAGCATTTAAACCCTTTTAACGCAACCGGTTACTGTGAAATCGGAAAAATAGGAATCCGTGTACGCCGGTCTGGTATCGTGATATAATAGAATCAAGCGGAAAGAACAAGGATGGCAGATGGTTATGTTACCATTTATAAATGAAGAAAACACATTATGGGAATATTTAAAAACGGCGGGAAAGCCGGTTGTTTTATACGGAACCGGCGACGGGGCGGATAAGGTGCTGGCCCGGCTGGCGGAAACCGGCGTGCCCGTTTCCGGCATTTTCGCCAGTGACGAGTTTGTGAGAGGGCAGCAGTTCCACGGCTTTACCGTGCAAACGTACAGTGAACTGCTGACGCTTCGAGAAGAAATAATCGTGCTCATTGCATTTGCCAGTGAATTGCCGGACGTGTTGGAACGTTTTTATAAACTGGCTTCGGTCCATGAAACCTACGCGCCCCACGTGCCGGTTTTTTCCGGAGAGGAAACCGTGACGCCGGCTTGGATAAAAAAACACGAGACGAAACTGTTGGCAGTATATGAAAGACTGGCGGATGCTGTTTCACGTGAAACCTTTGCGTCCGTCCTGAATTATAAACTCAGCGGCAAGCTTTCTTACCTGCAGGCATGCACAACAAACAGACCAGAGGACCTGAGGACAATCTTTTCTTTTGGCAGGGAAGAAACATATCTGGACCTGGGCGCCTATAACGGGGATACGGTACAGGAATTTTTGCAGCTGACCCATGGGCGTTACAAAAAAATCATTGCATTGGAGCCGGACCCGAAAAATTATAAGAAGCTGACAGACTATGTCCGACAGTACGAGTTAAAAAATGTAACCTGTCTGCAGGCAGGCGTGTGGAATGACTGCGGCAGTCTGGAACTGAACGGGAAGGGAGGCAGGCAGTCAACGTTTTGGGAAGCTGACCGGTCCGGATTTGCAACACAAAATCTGTCGCAGACGTGTTCTATGAAGAAAAAAGTAAAAAAACAGCAGGTTAATGTTGTATCTGTTGATGCTGTGTTAGGGAACGATCATGCGGATTATATGAAGTTTGACGTGGAAGGGGTGGAAAAAGAAGCCCTGGAAGGTGCAGCTGGACATTTGGCGCCGGACGGGAACGGGGCGCTGCCAAAGTTGCTGGTCGCGGCCTACCACCATGACGAAGATCTTTTTGCTTTACCCCTGTTGTTGTGGAAACTGCAGCCGGAATATCAAATCTATCTGCGAAAGCATCCTTATGTGCCTGCCTGGGAAATTAATATTTTTGCAAAATAATCAGCATATATTACGATTTTATGGTAAAATATAAGAAAAAAGTGTATCATTGTAAGCAGGAGTAATTTACACGATATCGAAAAATACAATTAAGTAGTGTTTGCTGAAACCGGCTTTGACGGAGTTCCTCTTTTTTAGGGAAGTGGAAATCTGCACATTTTATAGAAAAAAATTTTAGGAAAGAAGGAGATTGCATCATGAACAAAAAACTGTTGGGCGCTGCTGCATTAATGGCTATGGCTGCGGTAATAGCTGCAGGATGCGGAGGCGGCGACAAAAAACCGGCGGCTCCGGCTGCTGACGCGAAAAAAGGCCCGTCAGGAGAAGTTAGCGTTTACACTTCTATTTATCCTGATATCGTGGATAAACTCTGTAAACCCAATGTCTCCAAGGCTTTCCCGGGCTTAAAGGTGTCCTGGTTCCAGAATGGCACGGAAAAACTCAAGACGAAGATCGCCGGCGAAATCAAAGCGAAAAAGATTGGCGCGGACGTGCTGATGGTTGCGGATCCGTCTTACTATCTGGCACTGAAGAAACAGGGCCTGCTGATGAGCTACAAATCGCCGCAGCTTAAAGACGTTGTGCTGGCAAGCGATCCGGACGGCACCTGGCTGCCGGTCCGTGTTAACAATATGATTATTGCTTACAACAAGGACAAACTGGCTAAAGAAGATATTCCTACCAGCTGGGAAGACCTGACCAAACCGAAATATAAAGGCAAGATTGCCATGCCGAATCCGATGCTGTCCGGTACTGCCTATGTAATGGTTGGCGCCATGGCGCTGGATCCCAGATTCGGCTGGGATTATTTCAAGAAGCTGAAAGCCAACGGCCTGCGGGTAGAAGAAGGCAACTCCGCTATCCAGAATAAACTGCTGACCGGCGAATACATGGCTGCTGTTATTTTGGAAGAAAACATCCTGAAACTGCAGGAAACCAAGAAAGAACCGTTGGCTGTATGCTATCCGAAAGAAGGCTGTATCATCATCAATTCGCCAATCGGTATCTTCAAGGACACCAAGAATCCGGAAGCTGCCAAAGCGTTGGTCGACTGGTGGCTGAGCCCTGAAGGACAGAAAGCCGTTACCGCCGGCTGGATGCATTCCGTACGTGGCGACGTAAATCCGCCTAACGGCGCCGGCATCAAACTGGCCGACCTGAACAAGAATGCCATTAAGATCGACTGGGAAAAACTGGCATTTGAAGAAGGCAAGATCAAAGAAGCGTTCCGTACCACGGTTATGGAATAACGGCTTAACAAAAGAATTGTACGGGTACGTTATTAATAATCTGAGTTGACAGGAAATTGATCAGGGGCCGTTTTGACGGTCCCTGATTTCCCATTCCTGCAGAAGCACTGATTCAGGAAGTATGCGTTAGTTTTCGGAAAGTATTCCGACGAACTGCTCAGTAGTTTCCCGACTCTCACCGGAAGAACCGGGGAAAGGAGCGAAAGTGAAAAAATCTTTGCCCCGCCTCGATAGTAAATTTATAGTAATTGCTATCTCTGTGCTGTTATTGCTGTACTTTATTGTAATGCCTCTCCTGGTGCTGATTTATGACAGCCTGTTCATCAACGGTGTCTTTGATATCAGCAACTACAAAGATGTTTACGGTAAAAAGGTCAACTGGAAAGCCCTTACCAATACAATTCAGCTTTCGCTGATCGTTATGGTAGCCAGTGTTATTGTTACGTTCCCGCTGGCCTGGCTGGTGGGCCGTACGGACCTGCCGGGAAAGAAAACCTTCCGGACGGTCCTGGTTGCCAGTTATATGATTCCGCCATATGTGGGCGCTATCGCCTGGGTCCAGCTATTGAATCCAAGCGTCGGGTACCTGAATGAGTTTTTTAAATTTATCTTCGGGTTACAGAAGGCGCCTTTCGATATATATACTATGGGCGGGCTGGCCTGGGTGCTTACGTTATTCTATTCACCCTTCGCCTTCATCACCATCTCCCGCGCCATGGAAAAAATGGATCCCACCCTGGAAGAAGCGGCCCGGATTTCCGGGTCTTCGCCGCTGAAAACACTGTGGGATGTGACCCTGCCTCTGATGATGCCGTCCATCGTGGCCGGCGGTCTGCTGGTATTCATCGCGGCGGCTTCCTGTTTCGGCATTCCGGCTATCGTAGGCATGCCGGGCAATATCGAAGTGATGACGACCCGTATCGTAACGTTCCTGTATATGGGTGACGATAAAGGCATTCGTGACGCCACGGCCCTTGCGGTTTCCATGATGGTGGTAGCCAACGGCCTCCTGATGTTCATGAGCTGGATGCTGAGCCACAAAGATTACACTACCATCAGCGGTAAAAGTACCCGCCCCAACATGGTGGAACTGGGAAAATGGAAATGGCCGGCTTTCGCTGTGGTGGCAGGCTATGCCATTATTGCAGTCATCCTTCCCCTGTCCTCCATTGTGGTAACCTCGTTCCTGGTGAGTATGTCCAAGGGACTGGCGCTGGATAATTTCGGCATTGACGCCTGGATACCGGTAGTGACCAGTTCCCAGTACATGGAAAGCGTATGGCGTTCCATCGGGTACGGTATCGTAGCTGCCTGCATCGGTACGGTGCTGGCCCTGTTCGTTGCCTATCTCTCCGTTAAGACGAATATTACCGGCCGCAGCATACCGGACCTGCTGGTGGTACTGGGGGGCGCTACCCCTTCCATCGTTATCGCCCTGGCCCTGATCGTCACATTCTCCGGTAACTACGGTCTCAACTTGTATTCCACGATGTGGATCCTGATCGTTTCCTATCTTGTAAAATATATGACCATGAGCGTCCGTACCATTGCCGCATCCTTAAGCCAGGTTCACATCAGCCTGGAAGAAGCGGCCCTGAGTTCCGGCGCAAGCTGGATCCGAACCTGCAAGGATATCATCATGCCGCTGGTTGCGCCTTCTATCGTAGCGGGCTGGTTCCTGATTTTCATGCCCAGTTTCTACGAACTGACCATGTCCAACCTGCTGTATGGCTCGGACACGAAATCACTCGGCGTGTTGCTGTACGAACTGCAGACTTATGCGGATACGCAGAACGCTTCCGTTCTTTCGGTCATCATCCTGCTGATCGTATTAATCGGCAATATCATTTTGAATAAAGTGACGAAAGGAAAGGTAAGCATCTGATCAGCTTTTTCCAGGAAAATTCCAGGAAGCAGGCTCCGGAGGCGACACGTTTTGCGGCGCCGGTTCCTGAAAGAATAATTTTATACGGAAACGCTGACAAACCGGTGTTTCCGTAAAGCGGTGAAACGGAGGGAAGAATAGCGTGGCAGAGTTAAAGCTTCAACATATATACAAACGGTATGGCAATGTAACCGCAGTAGGAGATTTTAATATTGAAGTGGCGGACGGCGAATTTATTTCGTTCCTGGGCCCGTCCGGCTGCGGCAAGACTACCACCCTGCGGATGATCGCCGGGTTTGAGAAACCTTCGGAAGGCGTGATTATGATTGGGGACCAGGAAATCTCCAATGCGGAAAAAGGATATTTCCTGGCGCCGGAAAAACGCGGTATCGGTATGGTGTTCCAGAGTTACGCCGTATGGCCCCATATGAATGTCATCGATAACGTAGGTTATCCGCTGAAGATCCAAAACGTGCCCAAAGAGGAACGGCTGAAACAGGTCATGGAAATGCTGGAACTGGTTCACCTGAAAGAATATGCGGAGCGTCTGCCCAGTCAGCTGTCCGGCGGACAGCAGCAGCGTGTAGCTCTGGCTCGCGCTCTGGTGGCCAAACCCAGCCTGTTGCTGCTGGACGAACCATTGTCCAACCTGGATGCCAAGCTGCGGGAAAGCATGCGTTTTGAGATTTCCGCCATCCAGAAAGAACTGGGCATCACCGTTATTTACGTAACCCATGATCAGAGCGAAGCTATGACCATGTCTGACCGGATCGTGGTCATGAGTATGGGCAAGGTGCAGCAGATCGGCAAGCCTTATGATATTTATACAAAACCTGCCAACCAGATGGTAGCCGACTTTATCGGACTGGTAAACTTTATTCCGGCCACGGCGAAGGGCGACCGGATTTTTATGCAGGGGGATGAAGCCATTTCTTTCCCGAACCCCAAAAAGTTAGCCGGGGAAGCTGTGCTGGCTGTGCGTCCGGAACAGATTACCCTCTCCAAGACCGGGGGTCTGGTGGAAGGCGTCATGAATCACCGCTTCTATATGGGCGACAGCGTGGATTACAGGGTAAAGGTGAAAGACCATATTGTACGTGTAATCCAGAAGGGCGCAGGATACAATACGTATCAGGACGGGGAAACCGTGTATCTGGACTTTGACAATGTAATGTCCTTTGCCAAAGATGAGTAAACAAAAGGAAAGAATCATTGCGTTGAACATCAGAATCATCACGGGGCGGTAACAAAAGAAACGTTACCGTCCCGTTCTTTTATGGTATAATGCTGTTATAAGCTGTGAAATTCTGCAGCGGTATGTGTCGTATCCGAGTGTCACACAAACCGGCCGCGTCGCGATGGTTTCGTTTTATGAGGATGCGTAGTATTTTCAATACAGTATAAGGTAAGAGCTGTTCGATTGTTATGAAAAAGTATTTTGTTCTATTTCTTTTATTGTTGTGCCTGCTGTTTCAGGCAGGCTGCGGTTCGCAAAAACAGAATCCGCCTGTGGAAGGAGTCGTCCGGGTCTGCAGCAGCATGAACCGGAATCTTTCCGAGGCTCTTGTTGAAGGTTTTGCAAACAAGACGGGAATCGTAGTGGAGTTCGATCCGTTGGTGGCGACCTCCTTATCCCAGCGTCTGGATTTGCTGAGTGCAAGCAAGGTGGATGTATGGATGGGCGGTTCTGCCGAGGAATATTACATGGCGGCAGAACGCGATATGCTGGTTCCGTACCTGCCCCGGGGCGCTGCCAATATTCCGCCGCAGTACATGGACCGTGACGGAAGGTGGGTTCCCTTATCCATTGACTATATTGCGCTGCTGAGCAACCGGAACAACATGCGAAAACTGGGAATTGAGCCGCCGTCTTCCTGGGACGAGCTGTTGCAGCCGGTGCTGCATAACGAGATCGTTATGGCCGATCCGGCGACCGGGGGTCCGCCTTACGGGCTGATTACTTCTTTATGGCAGTTGCGTGGCCGGGATGCCGCGCTGCAGTTTGCGGGCAGTTTGCGTACCCAGCAGGTTCTCTATCTGCCGACAGAGGCAAAGGCCGGATATGAAGTGTATCTGGGGAATAAAGCGGTGGCGGTCATGTCATTGCGTCATGCCCTGGCTCTGGAAAGAGAGCATCCGTTTTTATATGCCGTTCCGGTGCGGGACGGGAATAAAAATATGATAACGGCAGTGGCGATCCTGAAAAACGGGCAAAAGCGAAAAGAGGCGGAGCGCCTGATGGAATACCTTTTGTCCAAAGAAGCGCTGCAGATTATGCGCGAGTATCGGATGAACCCGCTGGCCGATGCGCTAAATGATAAAAACAAATATGGCGATATCGGAACCGTTCCCAGCGATGACCTGCGCTGGATGGCAGGGGAAAAGCAGGCGCTGATCCGGGAATGGATCAACGCAAAATAGCCGGACGGATACGTTGAAAATTTGACTGCATTTAAATCAGTGTAACAGATCGTTTTTTTAGGAGAACGGAGTTACTCTTTTGCGGAAAGGATAACATATGAAGACAGATCATTTACAGCGATTAAAACAGATAAAATGTTTTTTGTTTGATATGGACGGCACCATCAACCTGGGCATGGAATTGATTCCTGGCATGGAAGGCTTTTTTGACCGTCTGAAGGAAGCGGGTCGTTCCTATTATCTGGTTACCAATAATTCGTCCAAAGATCACGAACATTATGTGAAGAAGATGAATTCCATGGGTGTGCCGGTGACGAAAAACAACATCCTGATTTCTTCAGATGCGCTGGTAAGTCATCTGAAACACAGCAAACCGGGGGCAAGGCTCTTTGTACTGGGTACGCCGGAACTGAAAGCCACCATTAAAGAAGGCGGATTTACGCTTACGTCCCGCCTGGAGGATGAAACGGATTTGGTGGTAGTGGGGTTTGACCAGACCCTGACCTATGAAACCCTGACCATTGCCTGCCGTCTCATTGACAGAGGCGTTCCTTACATCGCGACCCATCCGGACGTGCGCTGTCCCATCGAAGGCGGGGAATATATTCCTGATACGGGGGCGTTTCTGGCCTGTATCAAAACCGCTACGGGCAAAGATCCGGAATATATTACAGGCAAGCCTTACGGTTATATGGTTGATACGGTGATGGAACGCACCGGTCTGAAAAAAGAAGAGATCGCCATGGTGGGCGATCGGCTGATGACGGATATTCGGTTCGGAACGGATAACGGTATTCTTTCGATTTTGGTGCTGACCGGGGAAGCAACACTGGAGGATGTGGAGCAGGGGCCGGTGAAACCGGATATTATTCTGCCCCATGCGAAAGAGATATTGAAGTATTTGTAAGTTATATAAAAAAGAGTCGGGGAAGGCATAATGAACCGCTCCCCGTCAAGTAGACAGTAAAATAATTAAATATTATTTCACAGCGCTTCGACGCTGTGGCAACCGCAGATTCCGTTTGGCAGCTAAAGCA
>NZ_CADBFF010000030.1:0-27029 GCF_902793885.1 uncultured Succiniclasticum sp. | reverse complement strand
ATTTTCATAGTAAACGCTATTATCACCCCAAGTAATGTCACCGCTTAGTGTTGCTGTCGTAACATTTTTAGCACCAACAGTGTAAATCAGTTTTGATTTAGCTGTATCATCTGACTGGGTAAGCGTATCCGTATGCGCACCTGCAAAGGTTAAATTCTTTCCTGTAATCGTATCCGTAAAAGCAATCGGGACATATGTTTTCCCCACAAACGTCTGCAGCTTTTGCCCGGTAATGGAATTAGCTATTGCACCGCTGGCGTCTACAATCGTCATGGTATCGTTAGTTTCCATTAACGCTTTACCGGCGTCCGTAAAGGTCAGGTTATCGGCATAGATATCCGCATTGCTTACGTCAAACGTATTATCAAAAGAGCGGGCCGTACCATTTTTGACATAGGTTACCGGAGATGATGCATCTGCTGAATTTTTACCCAATGTAATACTTGTTGCATTCTTCTTTGAAGCTTCGTAAACAAGCTGTTTCTTATTCGCTTCATTTACCTTTACGCCAGCTTTAGTCTGTGTTCCGGCAATTGTCACGCCACCGCTCGTAAGGACAGCAGTATCTGTAAGCGTAGTACCTGCACTCCATTTATTCCCTTCGCCAATATTAATACCATCAAAATAATCTGTGCCGGTTGCCTCAATGATTACTTTCTTCTCGCCGGCGGAGAGACCACTTGGTTCTGTCATTCCTGCGGTAGCTACAGTCGCTGTTACCGCACTGGAAGTATCTGCCAGTTCCCAGCCCCAGGTCGTAGAATCCAGATTAAAAGTTGTTCCGTTCCAACTTGCAAGATCAATGCTGTCCAGCGTCGCGCCGTCCACAACATAATTCACTTTATCTGCCGCCGCTTCCACATGACCTTTGGCCGTCCCGGTAAAACGTATGCTACTGGCACCGTCACCACTGCTGTCTGTGAAATCCATAGCAACGGTCTTTGTTGCTGACGCTCCGCTATCTCTGATAACTTCGCTATTTGTTGTCAGACCCGTTGCATTCAAAATCACAGCCGTATCGTTTTGCTTTAACTTTGTATTTGCTGTACCGGTATAAGCAAAATTGGTATCATCAATCGTCGTGGAAACAGAAGCTGTCCAGCCTGTCGGCATAGTATCTGCAGCACCGCCCCATGCAAAACTTCCCAACGTCAGTTTATCTGCTGCAACACTGTTTATCGTATAAATTACATTGTTCGATGAAACCGATACCGTTCCCTTTGCCTTTCCATCAAATGTTACGCCGTTATTATCATTATAACCGCTCACTGTTACAATGCCTTTTCCACTGCCAGGCTGCGTGATATGATTTCCTGTAATCCCCGTCGCGCCAGAAAGCAATGTCATAGAATTATTCATCGGATTTGTATTTACAGTACTCGACAATCCTGTAAACATTAAATTTAATGCATTAATCGCAGTTGTTCCGGAAGCCGTCCATCCTGACGGAACAGAACCAGAAGCACTACCGTTCCAACTTCCAAAGTTCACAGTGTCCAGCGTCATACTGCTTGCCGTATACTCCACTGCATTCGCAACTGTTGCAACCGTACCTGTTAATGTTCCTGTCAGCGATGCAACATTGGCAATAGAATAATTAACTGATTGCGAAATACTATTCTTTGTAGTATCATTCGGATCATAAGTGATGGTCTTTCCTGCAGCCAGTCCTTTTGCATTCGAAAGTAATGTCATACTGCTGCCGCTGGATAATGCGCCAGCTTGCTCAGGCGTGAAAGTAAAACTAAGAGGTTTGACATACACATCTTCAACTTCTGAAAAGTCATACTTGCTATCTGCAACGAGGGCTGGCTCAGTGCTCCATCCTATTGCGCCTAAAAACGCAATGTGTCTAACTTCGTCAGCGATTGAATATATAACATTTTTATAATTATTTGCAGAATCAAGCGAAACCCTATGAAGGTTTGGACGATACCAAAATCTAACATTATTGGAATCAGAGAATATTTCCTCACCAGGCTTGGTTGAATTGTTAACTTTAACAATCTGACTTGGATGGGTACTATTTAAAGTCGCAGTACCATTTAATGCAGCACCGTCAAGTGTTGCTGAATCTGAAATCTTATTATACGTCAAAGAAAGGGAAGAAAAATCATTATTTGTATCAGACGCAAGCAACTTCATCTTTCCACGATATGCATTTGTTTCTTGAATTGTTCCTGTGAATGCCATGCCTGAAATGTCAAGTTTTCCAATATTACTAAAACTCCCCGCCGCCAGCACAGGCTTTGTGCTCCATTTCACTTTGTGCAGCACAATTTTGTTAAAGTTATTAACACTCTTTACCCGGTTATTTGTTGTGCCTGTCCAAGGCGAAGCGTCAGGAACTGTTACCGTTGCCGGCAAAGTTAAACCGCTTTTTATTCCTCCGATATGCAGCTCGTTCCCTGTACCTGTTGAATTCTCGTTATCTGAATAATAACCATATAATTCTGCTTTATTATTCGACACAAAACTAACATTTCCGTACAGATTGACTGTATTATTATTGATTGAAGTTGAAGAATTTGTTTCGTAACCGCCAACAATTTTAAAATCACTAACATCACTCCAAAAGTTGCCGCCTGCAAGTATAACATTGTTCCCGCTGACATTTTTCCCACTACCCCCGCTTAATCCACCATATATCACACGATGTCGATATCTTGAGCCGAATTGGCCCGCTGTAATGATTACATTATTATTTTGAGAGTTTCCTCCTGATGAATAAGCGCCCCCAATGTCAATAGTAGTAGACAAGCCTTTCCCCACATTGTAATATATACCACCATTAATGATTACTGTATTATTCGAAGCATTCCCAGTACCGTTGTTAATAGCTCCATATATAGATGCATTTATTTTGGTGTTACCATTGGTGGTACTGACTTCGGTACCACTGATAGTTACAGTATTATTTGAAGCATCGCTTGATGACGCATTAGATCGAATATAACCGCCGCATATTTGTATATCATAATTATAAGCAGATTCAGATTGATTAACAAAGCTATTTCCAATAGTTACAGTATTATTCTTTGCGTCGCCTAAACCTGAAAGCCCGCCATAAATACCTTCACATCTTACTATTGTAATATTTCCGTTATTAATTTTTAGAGTGTTACCTTGTTCCGAAGAATTGCCGCCTGCAGCCCCATTTGTTGAAGAACCGCCAACAATGTTACCACTGAATTCGACAGTTCCCCCACTGATTTCAACAGTATTCTTCGTTGAACTACTATTTTTAGAATATCCTCCAGATATAGCCTGAATATAGTTAGAAGTTCCTACAGATCCAGATCCCTTAACTTCAATAATGTTCCCTGTTACAAGTTCGTTTTCGCTCTTACCACCTCTAATACCGCCTGCAACATTACCTTCAACAGTAATTTTGTTGTTGCTTACTCCTCCCTCTATACTAAATTCCATTCTTGAAACAACTTCACCGCCGCTTTTAATTTCAATTATATTTCCGCTTGTTGCACTTGTTATATAGTTAATTTTTCCGCCATCTCCAACAGTAAATTTTACTCCACTGCCTGCAGTTCCACCACCGTCCCTGACAAGCTTATAATAGCTAACTGTGTCGGTCGTATTTGCTGTTACCGGAAATGAAGGTTGATCAACTTCTTTTACTTCCGCAGCCCACGCAATGCCTCCGCCTGCCATCGACAGCGATATGGCAATTTCACTCACCGCCACGTAGCAGTTTCTCACTTTGCTCCAGATCACTTTGTAAATCTTATTCATGGTGGCTTCTCCTTTGCAGTACAATGATGACCTAAATCTGTGGGGTAACGCCTTCCCTTTTTCTTCACCAACTGATCACAGTAACACTGGAATCTGACACATACGGAAAATTACATACTTATTCATTAAATATTATACAACGATTTTCCGGCGATTTAAACCTCTCCGCTTCATTTGTCATTGACAATTTTTTTGACATGACTGTCATTTTTGTCAACAGTTTTCTGTTTAAAATCATCCATAAAACGGCACGGTTACTGAACCAAAAGCATTTTTTCAAATGTCGCAAACTTTATTGAACTAAAGCGATTCGTTGACAGGAGGGAGGGGCTTGACGGCTTCTTTGTTTTCTGTTTTTATGTTACACTGTTAACAGATAGGTACTTCTTACGTTTTCTACGAAATTGGATGTTCCCCTTGCGCGTCACATACGCCGGAAAGGATATGCTCATGAAACATCTCATTGCAGATAAGCTGAATTTTTTGATGAAGGCTACCGGAACCAGGAACAACATGCTGAGCCGGGCCCTTGCCTTTGATGCGTCCCACATCAGCCGCATCCGGAACGGCGAGCGGGGCCTGCCCAGTCATCGCGAATTTATTCTGCCGGCCGCCGGCTTTTTCGCCCGGGCGGTCCGCACGGCGTCCCAGAAGCGGGTCCTGGCCGCACAGCTCTGCCCCGGCAAGCCCTGGCCGGAATCACTGGAAGATGCCACACTGTTACTTGCCGCCTGGCTGGGTGAAGGCAGGCAGATCAATCACGAAGAACTGAATCATTATCTGGGAAAGACGGATCCGGATGGGATACCGGCTAACGGTACGGGTGCTTCTGCGGAGGCTTACGTCACAAACTACTATCCGGGCAATGAGGGCAAGCGTCAGTGCGTCATCCGTTTTCTGACAGATCTGGTTATGGCGGACGAACCGGTGACCCTTCTGCTCCATTCGGAAGAACGCATGGAATGGATCTACGAGAACCCGGAATTTGCAAAGCAATGGGGCATGCTGCTCATTAAACTGCTGCAACGCGGCAGCCGGATCGTCATCGTCCACACCATCAACCGTTCCTTTGAGGAAATGGTGGAGGCCGTGTCCAAGTGGGCGCCACTGTATGCCGCCGGCGCTATTGAACCCTATTACACTTCCCGGCTGCGGGACAATGTGTTCCAGCGCACCCTGTTCATCGCCAAAGGAAAATCGGCCATCATGGCCCACAGCACCGGCAACCCCGGGGTAAACCGGCTGAATATTCTCACCAACGATCCGGTGGCGGTCAATGCGCTGGAGCAGGAGTTCAATGATTTCCTGGCCATGTGCCAGCCGCTCATGCAGATTTTTACCCCGTCCAGTTTCCTGAAGATTATTCCGGTGCTGGGCACGTTCCGCAAAGCAAAGGACCCCCTTATGCAGTTACACATCACCCCGTCCCTGATCACCCTGCCGGACGCCGTGGCGGAAAATCTGTCCACCCGGCCCGGCTGCCAGGATTTCAGCGAGTACCTGGCCAATCATAAGAAGTGGCTGTTTCTGCGGGGCAAGGCTCCTGCCGGCGACATTAAGGATATCATCTGCCTGCCGGAGATCTCCACTGTACTAAAGGGGAAAGTACCGGTACCCCTCTCCGTCCTGTTCGGGCTGCCGCCGCTGTTTTATACGCCGGAAGAGTATCTGCAGATCCTGACCAGCGCGTTGCAGTGGATGAAATCATCCAAATCCTATCAGGCCGTCGTGCTGCCGCCGGGCGCCATCGATCCGGTCAGCGGAAGGCCCCTGTCGCCCACCTATTCCATCGTGAGCAGTCCGGTCGGCGTGTTGCTTTTCAGTACCCAGTCCCCTTCCGTCATGTTCTACACCAGGGAACTGTTCATGATCTCTTCCTTCGGGGAATACCTGAACCAGCTGACAAAAAGTGCAGCCTCCCGGGAAGAATCCGAAAAAAGGCTGCAGCAGTATATTGATAAATTGAAAAGCGCGATGGAAACGAAAAAAGACAAATGAAAAAGGACAGGAAAACGAAATACAATCGTTCCCTAATCCAAATCGTCCGTCCGGTCACGTCACGTGGCCGGGCATTTTTCGTTAGCGCAAATACAAAACCACTCCTATATAGCAAAAAAAGCAGCCTGCCATTTCTGACAGACTGTTTTCACAGTTTTATTGCATTTCAGAGTAACGCAGCACGCAAAATGTGATATAATAAGGTATTACAGATTTAATCTGATTCTTTGCAAAACATATAAGGAGTACCTATCATGTTTTTTAAATCATATTTGCCCAAACAATATCTGGCCGCAGCCATCGTCGCGTCCCTGTTGCAGGGTGTTGTGACCGCTGCTCCCGTGTTTGCGGAACCGGCCGCGAAGAGTAAAACAACATCGGTGCAGACAGACATGGCTGAGCAGAATACCATTGACCATTCCGCCGAATCCAAACCGATTCAGAATGAATTCCTGAAAGAGGGTGAAGGCATTCCCGGCACTGAGGTTCCCTATCAGAACGAACGAAAGCTTACGTTAAAAGAATGGGGCGAGATTTCGAGACTGGAAAGAGATATCCGGAGACTGCAGCGGAAACGCGAGGAGTTTTTCATAAAACGCGCAAAAGAAAAAGAAGCAAAAGAGAAAGCGTTTGCCAATGCGTTTAAAGGCAGACAGGAATACAGCATCGTGTTTAATCCGGAGGATTATACGACCAAAACAATGGATGCCAACGGCGAAAGTGTGACCTTCCGCGCCTATGAGCATCTTGTGTATGTGAAAAAACCGTACGATCCGGAAAGCCAGATGCTGAGCATTTATATTCCGGAAGCGTACCTGAAAGGCGGAACCGTCAACGGCTTTACCGCAGAAACCGCTCCCATCTTTATGCCGAACGGCGTAGGCGGGTATATGCCGGGAACCATTGCAGAACCCCAGGAAGATTCCCGCTATGGCGGAGCCAATGCCGCGTTATATGCGCTGAGCAACGGGTACGTGGTGGTCTCCCCTGCCATCCGGGGCCGGTCCCTGAAACATAAAAACGGTTATGAAACCGGCAAAGCGCCTGCACTGATTGTGGATTACAAAGCTGCCGTGCGTTTTGTTCGTTTTAACCGCAAGGCCGGACGTATCCCCGCCGGCGATACGGAAAAGATCATCTCCAGCGGCACCAGCGCGGGGGGCGCGTTGTCTGCGCTGTTAGGGGCAACGGGCAATGCAAAAGATTATGAACCCTATCTGAAAGAAATAGGCGCGGCCAAAGAGCGGGACGACATTTTTGCCTCCATGGCCTACTGCCCTGTCACCAATCTAGAAAATGCAGATATGGCCTATGAGTGGATGTTCCATAACGCGAATGCGTATTACAACGCCGGCCCGGCCAGAAGAATGCCGCCTGCAAACAGCAACGCTGCACCCGAAGGCAACGTACAGAACCGTCCGGCCAACGCACCGGCGGAAGCAGTGAAAGCCACACCCATCACGCCGGAACAGAAAGCGATTTCTGCAGAATTAAAAGAAAAATTTACGGAATACCTGAATGGACTGAATTTACGCGATTCCCTGGGCAACCGGCTGAACCTGGTACCGGACGGAAACGGCCTCTTCCGCGAATACATTGAGTCCCTGTACCTGGAAGCAGCCCAGAACGCTATCGACACCGGGGAAGATATCAGCAAAACGCCCTGGCTTACTTTCAGTGAAAAAACGGCAACCCATATGGATTTTGACAAATACATTGCTGCGGTAAAACGTCTGAAAGGTGTTCCCGCTTTTGATGCCTTTGACATGACAACCGGCGAGAATAACGAATTCGGCACTTTCGATATTGCCAATAAACATTTTACACGCTACGCACTGGAACACAGCAAGTTTGTAAAAGTTCCGAAACTGGAAGAAGAAAAAAAGATAGCGGAAGAAAAAGCCCGTCAGTACAACCTGGCATTTCCGGTTGAGAAACGGAAGCTGCGGAAAGCCAATCTGGAAGAACAAATGGAAAAGGAAAAGCTGGACCTTTCCCAGTTCATGGCAGACGGACGGATTATAAAAATGATGAACCCCATGCGCTATATCGGGACCCGTAATGTGCAGACCGCACCGCACTGGCGGATCCGCCACGGCGCACTGGACAGGGACACGGCCCTCGCCATTCCGGCCATGCTGGCGGTCAAGCTGAAGAACAGCGGCAAGAAAGTTGACTTCAAGGTAGCCTGGGGCTACGGCCATGCCGGCGATTACGATCTGCCGGACCTGTTTGCCTGGACAGACCGCATCTGCAAAATCAAAGACAAAGCGGACGCGATTTTAAAAGAAGAACAGATGAAAGCGAAAGCGAAAGCAGAAGCAAAAGAAAAGGAATAAGCAAAAAGAACAGGCAACGCAAAAACGGAACCGATTGCTATTCTATGGACTCATTCGCCTGTGGCTTCGAAACTCGGTGCTTTGCACCTCAAACAGTCGAAGCCACGGGCGTCTCATTTCGTCTCATGGAATAACGCAATCGGTTCCTATGTTTTGCTTATGCCTGTTCTTTTTAATTTTTCATTCTCTTTTGCTTTGAGTTACATCAAAAGCTAATTCACTCAATGTCTTTCTTCAGCGCCGGCGGCGTAATAGGTTCCTTGTCAATGACCCGCACAACCAGCAGCGTGATGGTGCAGACGATCCATTCAAAGTAAATGGGATGCGGCAGAATCCGCACCGACGGGAATATCTGCCAGGCCAAAAGCCCGATAAGCCCTACCAACGTGGTATAGAAGGCTGTGTTGCGGCGGCACAGGTCCGGTGCAAACATGGTAGCCAGAAAAACAAGTGTGAAAGCCGTGGTCAGACTCAGTCCCGTCAGCATCATCTTCACAATGCCCACGGCGTTGAAAGCCATCCACAGGGTCACCAGACCAACCGCGAAAATGATGAAGCGGCTGGCCTTCATGTATTTATCCGGGGTAATGTCCGGATTGAAAAAGCGTTTGTAAATATCCTGCGCGATCAGCGTGCCGGCGCCCAGCAAGATGGTGCAAGCTGTGGAAACGTCCGCCGCCCACAGGGCCGCCAGGGTAATGCCGGAGGAAAACGGATCCAGACTCATGATAATCTGGGGCAATGCCAGCGTGGGATTGATGTCCGGATACTGGGCCTTGGCCGCCATACCCAACACAGCGGAGAAGAAGCCTATGGGGAAAATGATGAGGCCACCCAGGATAAAGCCGTTCCGGGCTGCGCTTTCCGATTTGGAGCTAGTGGCAATCTGCACCGGCGCACCGCTTACAGTCTGGGTCATCATGACGATGATCCAGCCCATCAGCATGGCCATGGTCAGGCCGCCGAAAGGATCCGCCCAATCAAAAGGCATAGGCGGCAGCTTGGCCACGATGCCTGCCATCCCGCCGTCACGGATCAGGATCTTCACCATACAAAAGATGATGCCCAGGTAAATGATCAGCACGCTCAATACACTGGACAGGCCCGAGGACCACATGCCGCCGATGACCGTAATGCCGATAAACACAACGGCGCTGGTAATCATACCCGTCTTCATGGTGAACACGTCGGGCATCAGGGTGGAAAGGATGGAACCGCCCGCCACATACTGCAGCGAAGTGATGCAGGATAAAATGATGGCCAGGCCGATGACGCTGATGATGCGCGCCTTTTTGTCGTAGCAGCGTTCAAACAGTTCCGGCACCGTGGTGCATTCCAGGGTGCGGTACTTGCCCGCCGCCACCAGGCCCATGAAGATGGCGCCGATAGACCAGGCGCCGTTGTACCAGCCGGCAGACAGGCCGATGCGGGTAGCGCTTTCCGCCACGCCTACGGTGGAAGCCGCGCCCACCGCCATACCGGTGACGCTGACGGCGATCAGCAGCGCGCCAAACTTGCGGCCCGCGAACTGATATTCCGTGGCGCTGGCCTCTGCCCTCCTCTTCACATAGAAGGAAATCGCAAACAGCATCGCCACATACAACACAACGATCATCAATTGAATTGACATGATAAAACAACCCCTCTTATTCCGCCAAACTATCTCCGGAGTTTTCTGCAAAACCACGCGGCAGCGCACGACATGAACATCTCCAGGGAAGAAAGCATCGTGCAGGTGGAGAAGTTCTCCCCCGGCAAAGGTAAAACTCTTCGCCAATTCACTCTGCAGCATGTATATACAGGTATTGTATCATAAATATGTAAAAAGAGGAACCGCCAAACTGTGATTTTTTTACCTGACAGGCACAATTGCCAAAAAACATCTTGTAACTTCCTGCCGGTTTGTGCTAAAATTTAGAGTGTGTTAATTGAAAATAACCGGACTTCCCATGCAGGTTCATAAAGTCCGGTTATAGAAAAAAGGAGAAAAGAACATGAAAGAATACAAACCCTTTAAATCCGGAAAAGTCCGGGAGCTGTACGATCTGGGCGACAGCCTGGTCATGGTCTGCACGGACCGTATTTCCGCGTTTGATGTAATTTTGAAAGACCCGGTGCCGGAAAAAGGCGCCGTGCTGAACAAGATGTCCAAGTTCTGGTTTGATTTCACCAAAGACATCGTGCCGAACCATATGCTTTCCATTGACACGAAAGACATGCCGGAATTTTTCCGGACTCCGGAATTTGAAGGCCGCAGCATGAAGACCCAGAAGCTGGAAATGCTGCCCGTTGAGTGCGTGGTCCGCGGGTACATCACCGGCAGCGGCTGGGAAAGCTATAAAAAGGAAGGCAAAATCTGCGGCATCGAATTGCCGGCAGGCCTGAAGGAATGCCAGAAATTACCGGAACCCCTCTTCACTCCTTCCACGAAAGCACCGGTAGGTGAACACGACATGAACATCTCCATGGAAGAAGGCATCGTGTGGGTGGAGAAATTCTTCCCCGGCAAAGGCAAAGAGTACATGGAAAAACTCCGCGACCTGACCCTCACCCTGTACAAAAAATGCGCGGACTATGCGCTGGAGCGCGGCATCATCATCGCCGACACCAAATTTGAATTCGGTCTGGATGAAAAAGGAAACATCGTGCTGGCCGACGAAATGCTGACTCCCGACAACAGCCGCTTCTGGCCCCTGAAGGGTTATGAAGCCGGCAAGTCCCAGCCTTCCTATGACAAACAGTTTGTCCGCGACTACCTGAAAGCCAACAACGCGGAGATCCTGCCCCAGGATATTATTGAAAAGACCATTGCCAAATACAAAGAAGCTTACGAGCTGCTCACCGGCAAGAAGTTCGCGTAAGAACGCTCAGGTGTTGTCCCTCCCTCCCCCGAACCGCATCGCCGACTCACCGGCAAGCAAGCTTGCCGTTCGTCTCGACACGATTCGACGGGGCGAACCCTTCCGGGATAACACCTTCGCTCAACAAATATTAAATTTACAAACAGCTGTACCATCGTGTGTGGTACAGCTGTTAATTATTTAAAGATAAAAAACGCTGCAGCCGGTAAGGCGTAAGCAAAACGTCGTGAGCGTTTGCGTAATTTCATGAGGTGAAATTTGCCGTGGTGGCGAGACTGTCTGAGGTGCGAAGCACCGAGTTTCGAAGCCACAGGCAAATAAGCCCTTGAAATAGCAAACGCTCACGGTTTTGCGACGCCGTACCGGCGCAGCGTTTTTAACTTTGTAAATATTAATGAATCAGCCCGTGCCATTCCTGCAGGGACAGCACTTCGCTGTTTCCGTGCTTGTTCATCTGGTTGATGCCTTCCGCCGCCGCCTTCGCCGCCACCATGGTGGTAATGTAAGTGACCCGGTGCTTGATAGCCCCTTTACGCAGGTAGCTGTCGTCATGGGCTGCCGTCTTGCCGGCCGGCGTGTTCACGATCAGCTGGATTTTACCGTTGATGATCCAGTCCTCAATGTTAGGCTGGCCTTCGTAGATCTTGTTGACCCGTTCCACAGGAATGCCCGCTTCACTGATCAGTTTCGCTGTTCCTTCCGTAGCGATGATTTTGAAGCCGTCTTCATAGAAAGCTCTGGCAACCGGCACCGCTTCCTCTTTATCCCCGTCGCTGATGGAAAGCAACACGGTACCTTGTAAGGGCAGCACCGCTTTGGCGCCTTCCTGTGCCTTGAAGTAGGCTTCGCCCACGGTTTCGGCCAGGCCCAGCACTTCGCCGGTAGAACGCATCTCCGGTCCCAGGATGGGATCTACTTCCGGGAACATATTGAAGGGGAACACAGCTTCTTTTACACCGTAATACGGAATCTTACGTTCTTTCAGTTCCGGCACCGGCGACGGACGCCCGGTCAGGGAATCGGTGATGATATCCGTTGCCAGCGGTACCATACGGATGCCGCAGACTTTGGATACCAGCGGCACGGTACGGGACGCGCGGGGGTTAGCCTCCAGCACGTACACCTTGCCGTCTTCGATGGCGTACTGCATGTTCATGAGGCCTACTACGTTCATCTCTACCGCGATCTTGCGGGTATATTCTTTAATGGTATTCAGGTTTTCTTCGGAAATCTGCCGGCTGGGCAGGATGCAGGCGCTGTCGCCGGAATGGATGCCGGCCAGTTCGATGTGTTCCATGACCGCAGGCACAAAGGCGTCCTTGCCGTCGGAGATGGCGTCCGCCTCACATTCCAGCGCATTGTGCAGGAACCGGTCGATGAGGATGGGCCGGTCCGGCGTTACGCCAATAGCCGCCGCCATGTAGTCTTTCATCTGCTCGTCGTCGTGGACCACTTCCATGCCCCGGCCGCCCAGTACAAAGGACGGGCGCACCATGACCGGATAGCCGATGCTGTGGGCCAGTTCAATAGCCTGTTCCACCGTGCTGGCCATACCGGATTCCGCCATGGGAATGCCCAGCTTGTCCATGACTTTGCGGAACTGGTCCCGGTCTTCCGCCAGGTCGATGACTTCCGGCGTGGTACCCAGAATGTTCACGCCCTCTTCTTTCAGCTTGGCCGCCAGGTTCAGCGGAGTCTGCCCGCCGAACTGGGCGATGACGCCTACCGGTTTTTCCTTATAGTAAATGCTTAACACGTCTTCCAGCGTCAGGGGCTCAAAGTACAGTTTGTCGGAAGTGTCGTAGTCGGTGGATACGGTTTCCGGGTTGCAGTTGACAATGATGGTCTCAAAGCCCAGCTTCTTCAGGGACATGGCCGCATGGACACAGCAGTAGTCGAACTCAATGCCCTGGCCGATGCGGTTGGGGCCGCCGCCCAGGATCATGATCTTCTGTTTGTCGGTCACCGGGTTGTTGTCCGGCGCGTTATAGGTGGAATAGAAATACGCACTATCCTGGGTGCCGCTCACATGGACGCCGTCCCAGGCTTCCACCACGCCGATCTTTTCTCTCGCGTGACGGATATCGTCTTCAGATACGTTCAGGATCTCGCTGAGGTATTTGTCGGAGAAGCCGTCCTTTTTGGCCTGAGCCAGAGCTTCTGCGGGAGGCACCGTGCCTTTGTACTGCAGCAGGGCTTCCTCCTCCTCCACCAGTTCTTTCATCTGTTCCACAAAGTAATGCTTCACCCAGGTGATGTCGAAGATTTCGTCTACCGTAGCGCCTTTGCGCAGGGCTTCGTACATCTGGAAGTAACGTTCGGAGGAAGGTGTGCGCAGCAGGTTCAGCAGTTCTTCTTTGCTGAGTTTATCAAAATTCTTCACATGTCCCAGACCGTAACGTCCCTTTTCCAGAGAACGGATGGCTTTCTGGAACGCTTCCTTGTAATTTTTGCCGATGCTCATGACTTCGCCCACGGCGCGCATCTGGGTGCCCAGTTTGTCATCCACGCCCTTGAACTTTTCAAAGGCCCAGCGGGCGAATTTTACGACAATGTAATCTCCGTCGGGCACGTACTTGTCCAGGGTGCCGTACTTGCCGCAGGGCAGGTCTTTTAAGGTCAGCCCGCTGGCCAGCTTGGCAGATACCAAGGCGATGGGGAAACCGGTGGCCTTGGATGCCAGGGCGGAAGACCGGGAGGTACGGGGATTGATTTCAATGACAATGATACGGCCGTCTTTCGGGTTCCGGGCAAACTGCACGTTAGTGCCGCCGATGACGCCGATATGTTCCACGATTTTATACGCCTGACGCTGCAGCTCCTGCTGCACGTCTTCCGGAATGGTCAGCATGGGCGCGGTACAGAAGGAATCGCCGGTATGCACGCCCACCGGATCCACGTTCTCGATGAAGCAGACCGTGATCATGTTGTTGTCCTTGTCCCGGACCACTTCCAGTTCCAGTTCTTCCCAGCCCAGGATGGATTCTTCCACCAGCACCTGGCCGATGATACTGGCCTGCAGGCCCCGGGCGCAGACGGTTTTCAGTTCTTCTTTATTGTAAACCAGGCCGCCTCCGGCGCCACCCATGGTATAGGCCGGGCGCAGCACCACCGGATAGCCTAACTCGTCGGCAATGGCCAGGGCTTCTTCCACACTGTAGGAAACCTCGCTGCGGGCCATGCCGATGCCCAGCTTGTTCATGGTCTCTTTAAATTCGATGCGGTCTTCGCCCCGTTCGATGGCGTCTACCTGCACGCCGATGACTTTTACACCGTATTTATCCAGCACGCCGGCTTTGTACAGTTCGGCGCACAGGTTCAGGCCGGACTGCCCGCCTAAGTTCGGCAGCAGCGCATCCGGACGTTCTTTCGCGATAATCTGCTCTACCCGCTCCACGTTCAGCGGTTCGATATAGGTTTTATCCGCCATCTCCGGATCCGTCATAATGGTGGCCGGGTTGGAATTCACCAGTACGATCTCATAGCCCAGGCTTCGCAGCGCCTTGCAGGCCTGGGTACCGGAATAGTCAAACTCGCAGGCCTGGCCGATGACGATGGGGCCGGACCCGATGATCATTACTTTATGGATATCTGTTCTCTGTGCCATACTTCTCTCCCCTGTATGAATTTAAAAAACAAAAAACAATTTTGCTCTAACGTTTATTTTACCATATTTACTATTAAAAAATCCAGCGCAAAGAAAAAGTGCGGAAGAATTTCTACCGCACTTTTTAAATAACTAAATGATGGCAATCAGCCGGTCCCGGGCGTCTGTCACTTTCTTATAGGCTTCTGTATAATCCCGGTCTTCCCCGGCCCGCAACGGCTCCACGATTTCACATATGGCGTCGTATAAAGGATCCAGCGCCAGGTTCCCGGCAACGCCTTTTAATGCATGGGCCGCTTCAAAGGCCTCTTTCAGATCCTTTGCTTCCAGCGCCTTGCCTAATTTATCAAAGTTCGCATCATTGACGTTGGCTGTAATCATTTTAAAATAAAAGGCCTCCATGTTGCAGCATCTTGCCAGACCTTCATTGGTTTTCACGCCATACTCTTTTAATGATTCCATTGACAGCATAGTTACACATTCCTTTCTGCAATCCTTGCATTCTTTCTTTTCGCAACAGCAGTAAGCCGGACTCAGCAGTTCTGCTGCAGCAGCTTCTCAAACTCCGCCGCAGGCATGGGCCTGCCAAAATAATAACCCTGGATCATATCGCAGCCGATCGCCTTCAGGTAATCAGCCTGTTCTTTATCTTCCACGCCTTCCGCGATCACGGGTACCTTCATCACTTTGGCAAAATCGATGATCAGCCGTATCATGGCATCCATGATTTCGTCATTGCCCGCATTCCGCTGGAAGAATTTCATATCCATCTTTAATACATTGATAGGCATCCTGGACAGCATGTTCAGCGAAGAATAGCCGCTGCCAAAGTCATCCATCTCAATTTTAAAACCATGATCCCTGAGATTTCTTACCACGGAAAGAATCGTTTCCGTATCGGCAGCACAGACAGATTCTGTAATCTCCAGGGCCAGGTCGCGGAACGTGAGGCCGTGCCGGTCAATGATCTGCTCTATCTCCAGCAGCAGATTGGGTGAATACAGGTCAACACGGGACACATTCACGGAGATGGGGAAAGTGAAAGAATACTTTTCTTTCCATTCCTTCATCTGACGGGCCACTTCTTCCCAGATATACAGGTCCAGCTTGTAAATCAGCCCGTTCTGTTCAAACAGCGGGATAAACTTGCCGGGGGAGATCATCCCGCCTTCCGTCTTGCTCTGCCACCGCACCAGCGCCTCGGCCCCTGCCAGCCGCGGCGTGTCGCCGGTCATATCATACTTGGGCTGGTAGTATGTGATAAATTCGCGCTGCTTCAGGGCATCCTCCATGGCCGAAATGTATTTCTGGGACTCCAGCTGCTGACGGTGGGATACTTCGTCATACACCTCGTACGGATGGGAGTAATTATCTTTTGCCTTCTCGCAGGCAATATGCGCTCTGTCAAACCGTGTCAACACATCGATGGTCTGGTCAGCGTTTTCATAAATCCCGATCCGGAGACGAATGTGGGTATTACCCAATGCCGCATTCACCGCTTCGTTCAATTGCGTTACAAACGCATCATAATCCTTTAGATGATCCTGGTAGATCAGGAATGTATCCGCATTGGGACGGCAGACGAGACCGTTGTTTTTACGTACCATATCCACCAGGATCTCGGCAATTTTAATCAGTACCTTGTCGCCAAACGCTTTGCCGTACAGTCCGTTGATCAGTTTAAACCGGTCGATATCCAAGGCGAGCGCATCTTTTTCCCCTGCAATGTTTCGGTCAAGCTGCTCGCAATACCGGTAGAAAAAGTCCCGGGCATACAGTCCCGTCAGCGCGTCTTTTTCCGCAACTTCAATAAACTCGCTGTCTTCTGCCATTTTGATTGCGTTGGCTACCCTGGCCCGGATGACTTCCGGCATGTCGTACGGCTTGGCGAAAAAGTCACAGGCCCCTTCCTGCAGGCACTGCACCTCTTCCTCTTTGACCCCTGTGGCAACCAGCACCGGAATACGGGACGTAAGCGGGTCCGCTTTCATCGTCTTCAAAAGAGTGCGCCCGTCCATATTCGGCATGTTCAGATCCAGCAAAACAGCAGAAAGGTTCCTGTAGTTTTCCTGTACGAACTTCAGTGCTTCCACGCCATCGACGGCATAGGCAATCTGATACTGGGGTCCCATGATGTTGCCCAGGATCAGCCGGTTAATTTCCTCGTCGTCCACAATCAGGACAAGGCGACGGACATTCCCCACTATGTCTCCGATGCTTGAAAACTTACGTTTATTCCTGCCCATAGCAAATCTCCCTGAGTTCTTTTTTGCTGTCAGCCGGCAGCGTATCACTGTAGTATCAATCCATTAAAAAATGTAAAACAATGGTTCTTACCATGCAACACCGCAAGGCGCATTATCCTTCTTTGCATTTGGTCAGGGCCACGGTTCCGGAGCGTGTGATTTCTACTATTTTTATATGGTTGATGCTGTCCAGGAAAATCTGCGCCCGCTCCGGCGTATCACAGATCTGGATCGTCATCATGTTGTTGCCCATGTCGATGATCGTTGCGTTCATCACCGCACAGTTATCAATGATGTCTCTGCGGTTTTCTCTCGTGTATTTCACTTTGATCAGCATCAGCTCGCGGCAGACCGCTTCTTTTTCATCAAAGGTCTTGACTTTGATTACGTCGATCTTTTTATTCAGCTGTTTTTCGATCTGCTCCTGGGTATGATCGTCCCCCGTGCTGACGATGGTCATATTGGATATCGCCGTATCTTCCGTTTCGCCTACCGCCAGGGAATCAATGTTGAAGCAGCGTCTCCAGAACAAACCGGAAACCTTGCAGAGAACACCGGACTGGTTTTTTACTAATACATTATAAATTCGTTTCATGTCAGGCCACCTCGTTCGGATCTACATCACACTGGAGCAATACAGATTCATCTTTTTCCAGGAACGCTTTGATGGTTTCCTCCATCTTCTTTTCGTCATTCAGGTGCAGGAACTTCATCCCGTAGGCCGCCGCGATGGATTCCAGGTCCGGGCTGCCGGTCAGGTCGATGACGGAGAACCGGTCTTTATAGTTAAAGTGCTGGAACTGCCGTACCAGGCCCAGTACATTGTTGCGAATTACGGCAATCTTCACCGGTACTTTGTACTGGCGCATGGTTCCCAGTTCCATCATGCACATCTGGAAGCCGCCGTCACCGCAAACGGCAACCACCTGCCGTGACGGGTCGCCTACCTTGGCGCCCATGGCCGCCGGTACGGAGTAACCCATGCAGCCCATGCCGCCGGTGGTGAAGAACCGGCCGTCCCGGATGATGCAGTTGGCACAGGACCAGAGCTGGTTCTGTCCCACGTCCGCCACATAGACCGCGTTCTTATCCATGGCGTCGGACAGCGCATGGATAAAGTGTGTCGGGTCCACGGTTCCCGGCGTTATCACCAGATCCGCTTTGGCCTTTTTGGCTTCTTCCGCCTCTTTACGGTAGCCGGCCAGGGTAGCCAGCCATTCTTCCGTTGCCGGACGGATCTCTTCTTTATCCAGATCCATGAACACGTGCTTCAAATCGCCTACCAGCGGAATGGAAGGACCTGCGTTCTTTCCGATTTCTGCCGGGTCTACGTCGATATGGACCAGCACCTTGTTGTCTTCGATTTCATTGGGACGGGCAATGGAACGGTCCGCCACCCGGGCGCCGGCCAGCAGGATCATGTCCGCCTGGTTCATGGCCCGGTTGCCGTAGGCCTGCCCGTTGTTTCCTACCATACCGAAAAACATGGGATGTTCCGTGGGCATGGTTCCCAGGCCCATCATAGTGGAAACCACCGGGATCCGGTGCTTATCCGCAAAGGCACGGATCACATCCGCCGCGCCGCTTAAGTGGGCGCCGCCGCCGGTACAGATCAGGGGGCGTTTGGCCTTTTTCAGTTCCCGTACCACCTTGTCGATCTGTTTCGGATTTCCCTTCACCGTGGGTTTATAGGACGGCATGGAAAGGCTGTCCGGATATTCAAACTTGTTTATTTTCTGATTCTGGATATCAATGGGGAAATCAATCAGCACCGGGCCTTTCCGTCCGGTGTTGGCAATGTGGAACGCTTCTTTCACGACGTAAGGCACATCCTCCGCCTTACGGATGATGTAGCTGTATTTCACAAAGGATTCGCAGGCGCCGGAAATATCCGCTTCCTGGAACACATCGCTGCCCATGAGGCGGCTGTCTACCTGCCCGGTGATGACCACCAGCGGGATGCTGTCCGCGTACGCCGTGGCAATACCGGTGATCACATTGGTGGCGCCGGGGCCGCTGGTAACCGCTACCACGCCCACCTTCCCGGTCAGGCGCGCATAGCCGCTGGCCGCGTGAGCCGCATGCTGTTCGTGGCGCACCAGAATCGTTTTGATGTCCGCGTTCAGAATACTGTCATAAAAAGGACAGATAGCAACGCCCGGATAGCCGAATACATATTCTACGTTTTCCAATTCCAGACACTTTACAATTGCGTCCGCACCATTCATGTTGGTTCCCCCTCGCTTATTTAATATATTATTACATGCTGACTTATCACGGTTTCCAATTTTCCACAATCGGAATGATGACATCATATCTTCTCTGGAAGAAGTTCAGCGTGGAATTCATGCAGCGTTTCCGCAGATTCGCCGTATCGCCGAACCGCTTGTAGAAGTCAGGCATAAGCGGCCCCCACATTTTATCGTAGTAATCCATTTTATCCCTGACTTTATCATAATTAAAGTTCTGCGAACCGATTCTCTTCAGGGAAGACAAAAACATGTCATAGAAGTTTCTGTTTTTCAACGCCGCCGCAAACAACGGGAATTTTTTCCGGATCATGGCGAAATGATCCGTGTTAGCAGAGGTCGATCTTTCATCATAATGCCCCGCGCTGTAATCCAGATCGTGCAGTATGTACTGCCACCGGCCTTCGTTATAGAACTTGTCCCTGGTGCGCCAGATGATATGGTTATGATCCGGTTCACAGTCTGCATTGCCGATGTAAACCTGCAACGCAAAATAATCCGCCATGGACTGTACGTCCACCACATCACAGAACTGACGATAGATGTCCGGATCTGTCAGGTCCTTATCCTTAAAGGCCTTCATCTCTTCATACAGACGCAGGTCTTCCTTTTTGCCTACATCCAGCTCCGCTTCCTTGATAACGATCAGGTTCTTTTCATCCACCCCGTACCGGTCTTTCATCATGTTAGCTGTCGTAATCTCGCACAGTGCATAGGGTCCCCAGTATTCCCCGTTCAAGAATACAACAGCCGGACGGTTCCGTAACACGGTATATTTTCCGCCTTTGGCCAGGTCCTGCAGCATGACGTCCTTAAATTTCGTATACTGGGAGTCGTCGCCGCCGTTCCGCAGGCCGAACCGCTTAAAATCCTCTTCTTTATCTTTATCAAAAAGTGCGAAATGAAGCATTTTCGGTCCGTAAGTATCCCTGAAATACAGCGTAAAGGACTTCTGGTTCTGTCTCCGGGACATGCCGCCCCGGATCCGCAAACCGGCGTCCAGTTCAATGGCCGGTTTTTCGCCGGTCGTATACAGCTGCAGCTGGCAGGGACGTTCCCACTTCTTACCGTGCTGACTGCTGTTCGTTTCGGCCTTCCACCATTCCTGATCCGCGATGATCTTCTTCCCGGCATCTGTCTGCTTCCACGCGTCATATATGGCTCCGGGAGCCATAATGCCGGTTTTGTGATCCAGCAGGTTCACCGGGTCGATGGTAATCGAAATGACCGTGCAGTTCGGGAAACGGTCCGCCAACTTGTCCTGCATCAGGAAGTAGACCATGGTGCGGGGCTCTTTGACCACCGCGCCTTTATCATCCACCAGCGACGCATTCAGCACTACGCCCACCGGCAGTTCATTGCTCTCGTACAGGACAGAATTATAAAACTCCGGGGTCAGCATCAGCTTTTTGTGATCCATAAGGTAACCGGACATCCCGCCGTTCAGTGTAACTTCCACTTCCGCCTTGCCGCTGGCATCCTTAGCCGTCGGCTTCGTCCCGTTTGTCGTAAAAGCGATGGTATATCCCGCCGGTGCTTTCATGCGCACCTTCAGTTCCGGTGTATGATAGACTCCGGATTCCTGTGAAAAGGCGATGCCGTTATCCTGCTTATGCAGTATCTGGGTTTTCACCTGTTGGGGTTTTGTTTCCTGTTTATTCGTTTCACTCTGACAACCAGCCAGAAGGAACAGGCTCGCAGCAAAAAGAATATACAGTGTTTTTTTCAGCCTGAGCTTCCACATAGAAGCATCCTCCTGCGATACATATGTTACCTTATAATATACTACTTTTTTAGGAATTTGAAAAGGTTATATTATATTTCACTGTGTTTTCAATCGTTATGGAACCTGTTCTTCGTGTATCCTCAAACTTTGTATATCTCACAGGCAGGGAACCGGTACGGTGTCAGCGTGACAAGGCTTCCTGTACGATCCGCTCAATGTTCTCCGCGGAAAGAGCGCCCTGGACGCTGCCGATGATATTGCCGTTACGGTCAATCAGATAGGTGGTAGGAATGGCCCGGATGCCGTATGCTTCGAACAGTTTGCCTTTCTTGTCCATCAAAACAGGGTAAGCGTATCCGTTTTTATCCATAAACGCTTTGATGCCGGCTTCATCTTTTTCACCGCCCAGTTTTGGCGCGGCTACGCCTAACACGATTACCGCGTCCTTACCGTCCCGGGGAGAACGTTCATACAGCTTCTGGATATCCTGCATTTCGGCCCGGCAGGGCGGGCACCATGTGGCCCAGAAATTCAGGAAGACGATCTTGCCTTTGTAGTCGGCCAGAGTGTGGGTTTTACCGTATTGGTCTTTTAACGTAAACGGGATCGCAGCGACTGCGTTTTGATCTTTTTGTTCCCCTTGCGTTGCATTTTGGGTTTGCTGTTCGCTTTGGGTTTGCTTATCATTTTGCGCTGCATCCTGCTGTGTATTTTGCGCTGCGTCCTGCTGCGGCGCGGCAGTCCCCACGCCGTCCAGTTTTCCGGTAAACAGCAGCAGCCCCAGCACGATCATCAGTACGCCGCCCGCCTTTACCGTAAAGGCCATAACGCCTTTATGCTTTTTCACTAAATTCAGTACAGTTTCCGAAAACAGACCTAACAAAAGAAACGGAATCACAAATCCCAGTGTGTAAAACAAAATCATCACCATTCCTTTCTCCGGCTCCGCCGCCGCCAAAATCAAAACACTGCTGAGCATGGGGCCCACACAGGGTGTCCAGGCAAAACTGAAAACAAATCCGAAAACAAAAGCCATAGCCGGAGATGCTGTCATCGTTTCAATCCGGAACGGCAGTCTCCGCTCTCTGGCCAGAAACCCCCACCCCCCCAGCAGTCCGGACTGGTACAGACCGAACAGGATCATGAGAATTCCGCCGATACGCGTAATCAGCTTCTGCTGTTTAATTAACGCACTGCCCGCAGCGGAAGCGCCCAGCCCCAACAGGAAAAACGCCGTGCTGATGCCCAGGACAAAAAGCAAGGTATTAAGGAGCACTTTTCCCCGGTCAAAGCGCAGGCTGCCGTCAGTGTTACGCTCCGCCGTACCGCCGGACAGATAGCCGAAGTACACCGGCAGCAACGGCAGCACGCAGGGGGAAAAGAAGCTGAAGAGTCCCTGCAGGAAAACGGCAATAACCGAAATATCAGAAGTTAAAACAGCATTCATGAAAGACCTCAATTCACGTCCCCGGTCACTTCAGTGACCGGACTTTTTTTGCAACTCCAGTCACAGAGCAGTTTCTGAGCCTGCTTTCTGTTATAAATATAGACAGTCTGTTTGTCTTGTCTCACAGTAGCATTTCATACCTGCATCTAATTTCTCTGTTCGGGAAAGCTGCCATTGCGCTGAGCCCCTGTTTCCACACTTTTCCGCAGCAGCCAGCCCGCCGCGGCCAGGCAGAGGAACTGCAGCACCGCCATCCCCTGGGGCGGTATGGAAAAGCCTTTATAAAAGACGCCCGGCAACAGGCAGCCCGCCGCCAGACCGAACATCATGCCCGGATACCGGGGGTTGCACCAGTGTACCAGCCGCAATGTCAACGGCATGGTCATATTAAACGCCAGAACCAGAAGCACCGCTGCCAACAGGCCGGACAGTTGCAACGCAAGAAAACTTAACAGGAAAATAAAAAGGATGCTCTTCGGATACCCTGCCCGGTCGCAGACAATACCGCCCAACGCTTTTCCCGCTGCAAAGACGCAGGGAAAGAGCATCACATACTGACTGGCCGCGCCGCCGCCAAAGCCCCGCAACACAATACAGCCTAACAGCAGAATCAGGCAGAGGCCGGTAAGCCAGCGCCGGGGAACCGTTGTCGAATTACTGTCCAAAGTCTCAGGCGGGCCAAAATCTTCTGCTTCTGTCTGTTGCGTTTTTTGCGATGATAATGCATCTGACACAGTATCTATTGATAAATTCGTAAGTACCGTTTGCACTGCAACAGCTTCCGGAATTTCTGCACGCCACAAACGCTGCGTCACTACAGCGCACAGCACGGCGCAGGCAAACAAAAAGGGATACGGACCCACAATGCAATTCAATCCCAGGGCCAGCCCTATCGCGCCGCTGGAAACAAAAATCCCCAGTTCTTTGTACGTCGTGTAACGCCGCAGCACCAAACTGCCTGCCGCTACATGGAACACGCTGTTGCCGATTCCCAGCAGCAGCGTTTGCGTCTGGATGCCCAGCGCAGACTGCGTACCCAGTCCTAATGTCAGCAGGACAAACAGGAACGCGTACCGTATCCAGTTTTCCTTTTTATCAAAGAGCCAGCCCGTCAGCCACTGGGTGCCAAAGGCAATGGCGTTATACAGGCCGAAATAATAAACTATGGGAGCCAGCAATGGCTCCTGTACGGCATAGGCAGCCATGGCCGCCGCACAGATGCCGTCCACCAGAAAATGCAATACCGTAAAGATTGCTAACAAACTCTGCCTCGCTTACATACCGACTCAAAAACAGGAAATGTTTTGAAAAACACGTTTCCAAAAATCGCGGAGCCATTACAGGAATCAATCCATTTGCACAATGTCAGAGTCCTGTTCATTCATTCAGTATCTGCTTTCCGTCGACCATTGTCAATTCATAAACACGATCCAGTGATTCAACTTTCCTGTCCGGTCCATACACTTTGGGACCGTAGCGGGTTTCCTGGAATCGGTACAGTCGAAAATCCACAGCCATCAGGAATTTTACTTTTTCCTTGTCCTTCGGAAGCGGTATTAAGAATTCGCGGCTGTCCGTTTCCTTCTTTACGTCAGGAACGGGAAACCATCCTGCTTTCTCCAGCATTTTCATGGCCGTGGTTCCTTCTTCTTCCACAAGCACACGGAACCCCCACTGGCAGGGACCGGGCAGGGTCACCTTCAGCAAATAGGTTCTGTCCTTTCCTGGGACCTGGGTCAGGGTAAAATCCGGTTCGCGCTGTCTGTACACCTGTGTAACCGGTTGTTCCAAATCCGGACGGTGCGGTCTCCGGTACGGATTTCCCGGATCGATTACATCCGCATGGGCTGTGGGAAAGAAAGATAACAGTGACAGGACGACAGTCAGTAAACCTACTAATGCACGCATGGCTTTCCTCCTTACTTTTATCCGTTATCACAACACGCTGTCATGTTTGTTCATCAAAGCTCTCTGTCATTTTCATTATAATTTGTGATTGTGCCAAAATTGTGTATGAAATTCAGAATCACGCTTTATCATTCTGCTGTAAGCTTACTGCGCTTCCCGTTTCAGAATATCCGCCAGCACTTCGATGCCTGCGCAGATATCTTCTGTCTTTGCGAATTCTTCCGGGTTGTGGCTGATGCCGCCCTTACAGGGGATGAATAGCATGGTAGTCGGACAGATGGCCGGCATGTGCATGGCATCGTGACCGGCGCCGCTGTTCATGTGAAGGAATGATTTCTTCTGTTCTGTACAGATCGCTTCCGACTGGGCCGCCAGTTTTTCATCCAGCGCCACCGGTGTGTCAGAGGTCAGCATTTCTTCTTTGATTTCCACGCCGTCGGTCCGGGCTGTACCCTGAACCGCCTGCCGGATCTCTTTCAGGGTGCGCTGGATGCTTTCCGTATTCACGCCCCGCACATCTACCCACAGCGTCACCTTGCCCGGCACTACGTTAATGGAACCGGGATCCACTTCTACGATACCCACCGTACCTACCGTTCCGTTATCTTTTTCGTTGATTGCCGCCGTCTCCACTGCCAGCACCAGCTTGGCTGCGCTGACCAGCGCATCCTTCCGGAACCCCATGGGCGTTGCGCCGGAATGGTCGGCCATGCCGGTAATGTGCAGCTTGAACCGGGTGGGCGCCGCTATATTATGGACGATACCGATCTGGTTGCCGGTTTCCTCCAGTACCTTGCCCTGTTCAATGTGCATTTCTGCAAAGCACTTATAGGCTCCCGGCTTTAACAACGCCTTTTCGTATGCATCCAGATTACCGCCCCACTCTTTCACGGCTTCCTTAAAGGTAATGTCGTCTTTGCGGCAGGCATTGGCGAACTTTTCCGGCTTTGCCTTTCCCGTGATCAGTTTGCTGCCAATGGTAGCAAAACCGAAACGGCTGGACTCTTCCGCCCGAAAGACGATCACTTCAATACTGCGCCGCAGCGTTTCATCCGCCAGCATGTGCAGTGCTTCCAATGCGCCCACAACCCCGCACATCCCATCATAGGCGCCGCCGTGGATCACCGTGTCCAAATGGGAACCGCAGGCTACCGGGGGAATGTTCGGATCCAATCCCGGACGGCGCAGGAATAGATTTCCCAGCACATCCTCCCGCACTTCCAGGTTCAGGTACTCAATCTGTTTCAGCAGCCACATCTGGGCCGCTTTGTCCGTGCTGGTATAGGCCAGACGGGTAATGCCCGCTTCAGTTTTCCCGAATTTGGCAAGGCCGCCGATGAGCTCTTCTACACGATTTTTGTTTACAGGTAACATACTCTTTCTCCTAAAGGAGACGCTGATTCAATGAGTTTGTGTAATCAGCGTTTCCTTACACTTAAGCGCTGTACTTCACAGCCAGTTCCGTCAGGGTCGCCGCTGCTTTCCACAGCACTTCCTCATCAAAGTCGAAGTGACTGTTGTGGTGCCCTGCCGCAATGGGTGTTCCGTACATCATGTACGCCGCTTTGCCGCCGCGCTTCTGCACCCTATCCATAAAATACGTGCAGTCTTCGCTGCCTCCCATGTCCACATAGGTCAGCACATGGGCGTAGCCGCACTTTTCTTTTACCAGCGCCGCAATTTCTTCCGCCAGTTCCTTATCGTAAACGCTGGCCGGCGCGCCCCCCGCTAACGAGATGTCTACTTTCACATCATACAGATCCGCAGCAGCCTGCAGCATACGGCGAGCCTCTTTCACCATGAACTCATTGATTTCCGTGTTGCCGCCCCGGGTCTCTATTTTCATGGACGCGATATCGGGCACTACGTTCCGCCCGGTTCCCGCATTCAGCACGCCGACGTTGATACGGCTGGAGCCCTGGCTGTGCCGGGAGATCGTACTTAAACTGATGGCTGCCTGAGCCGCCGCCAGCAAGGCATTCTTCCCTTCTTCCGGCGCCGCTCCCGCATGGGCGGAAACGCCGTGGAACTCCGCATCCAGTTTTGTGGTGGCCAGGAAACCGTCCGTCATAGTGACCAGTGTGTCCGCCTGGGTACACTTGAAGCCGATGTGCCCGCCGAACAGGTAATCCACGTCGTCCACTACACCGGCATCCACCATGGCCAGCGCGCCCCGCACGCCTTCCTCCGCAGGCTGGAAGATCAGTTTGATCCGTCCGTGCAGTTTATCCATGTTTTCTTTCAGAAGTTTCGCTACAGCCAGGCCGATGGTCACATGCCCGTCGTGCCCGCAGGCATGCATGGCTTTTGTATGGGTAGAACAAAAACCTTCGGCCGCCGGGCGATGTCCTTCGCCTTTATCTTCTTCCACATCGTTGCAGTCCATGTCAAAGCGGAACGCAACGGTCTTACCGGGTCTTCCCGTATCCAGAATGCCAACCACGCCGGTCTTGCCGCCGGCCATCTTTTCCACCAGCGCCAGGTCTGCCCCTTCGGTAACGGCACGTTTCATATACCGTTCCAGCTCTGCAGCGGTGGGACGGCCCATCATGGACGCTTCCGCAACCACTTCAGCGCCAAAATGCACTTCATAGCCCAGCGCCTCCAATTCTTTAATGATCAGGGAAGCCGTACGGAATTCCGTCCAGCCTGTTTCAGGGTGGCTGTGCAGGTTACGCCGCCGGGCCACCAGTTCTTCTTTTAAGTTTTCTGCCTGTTTCCAAATTGTTTCCATAGTCACCATTCTTTCCTTATCCTTTACCGTTTCATCTTGGGAGACGCTGATTAAATGAGTTTGTACGATGACCGAGAGCTTTTTGCGACTGACAAGGAAATGGCCCGAAGGCGCAGCCGTAGCTGCGTTGAGGGACATTGACGCAGTCAGTCACAAAAAGCACC